>NZ_PSZN01000022.1:0-611 GCF_002964965.1 Apibacter adventoris | reverse complement strand
TGCTTAAAATTGTAGTTTTTCCTTTACAAAATTCCAATTTCCCTTTGATTTCTGGATTCAGCTCGGGATACTCTTCTACTTGTACACTTACTGCTCCTTCGCAGCCGTTCTTGTCGATTACTTTTAGGGTATATTTTCCCGCTTCTGTTACCTCGCAGGTTGGTTCTGTTGATATAACATTATGTCCATTTGACCAACTATATTTTGAATAGATTTTGTCTGTGCTTAAAATTGTAGTTTTTCCTTTACAAAATTCCAATTTTCCTTTGATTTCTGGATTCAGCTCGGGATACTCTTCTACTTGTACACTTACTGCTCCTTCGCAGCCATTCTTGTCGATTACTTTTAAGGTATATTTTCCCGCTTCTGTTACCTCGCAGGTTGGTTCTGTTGATATAACATTATGTCCATTTGACCAACTATATTTTGAATAGATTTTGTCTGTGCTTAAAATTGTAGTTTTTCCTTTACAAAATTCCAATTTCCCTTTGATTTCTGGATTCAGCTCGGGATACTCTTCTACTTGTACACTTACTGCTCCTTCGCAGCCGTTCTTGTCGATTACTTTTAGGGTATATTTTCCCGCTTCTGTTACCTCGCAGGTTGGTTCT
>NZ_PSZN01000021.1:0-108507 GCF_002964965.1 Apibacter adventoris | reverse complement strand
TTGCCTCCTCCGGAATGGGGCTGTATTACCTGTACCCAAGGAGTCTGGCTGTTAGCCCTCCTTTGCCAGGCAAACTGCACCCTTACCCTTCCCATTTTCAGGGGGTCTCGGTTGTCCTTTACAGTGGCATGTTGTATCTGGGCTTTGGGAGCTTCAACCTCGTTATAGTATGGAGGAACCGGTAAGTCTTTAGGTACTCCGACAAAGGTATTGGTATACCCTTCTCCGTCTGCAAAGGTGTGGACGATCTCGGTAATCTTATACGATTCTATGGGTACCCGTCCGTTTTTGAATATTTCATGCCCCGGAATCCAAGCCATCATCTTAACCACATCACCGACACGTAAGCAAGGATTATTACTGGTAGCTTCCACATAGACTAAATTCTGCCTTTTCTTCATATCTCTTTCCAATGATCGTTGCATATCCAACGAGCCGTTAAGCAATAAGCTCTGATCGTAATGGGCCGTAGGAGATACATTATATAGGTTTTTGGATGCATTGTAGGCAAATTGCTGAAAAGGGTTGTTAGAGGATTGTATGCTTTGGGTTTTGGAATCTAGCAAATAGTCTGTTCCTTGTTTGGCATCATAGACCGTATAGGAAAAATTCTGGGGCTGCACTTCCATCTTAATTTCATAATCGTAAACATCTTCTCCTTCCATTAACTCAATAATTTTACCTCCCCAGGCAGAGAAACAAAACTGTTCTCCATTGTAGTAAAAATATTCTCCAAACCTTTTACTTAGCTGCTGTAAAAACTGAAAATCGGTGCTGTTGTATTGTACTATATAATTCAGCCTTTCATTGTAATTAGGATTAATATGAAAGCTTATAACATTTTGCGGATAGTCTTTAATTACTTCTTTAATAATTTCCTCAAAGGTCTGGTTTTCAAAACTGCGGCAATGGAGCCCGTTTTCCATAAGAATGGAAGGAGAAGTCCCCCGAAAAACAATCTGGCGAATTCCTTCTTTTTTAGGCATGGAAAGTTGGGTAATGATTCCGGTAAAAATAGAGGTGGTTTTCCCGAACTGTCGGAATTGGAAACTAATCCTTTTTCCTAAATATTCTCTGGAGTTTTGTAAAAGGTAAGTGGTATGATTCTCTCCGAATTCGTCGGGGTCACAAATAAGGGTAAATTCGTGCAGGTCATTGATTTTTTGCCTGATTTCTAATTGGATATTTGTTTGAGTGAAAAAATCAACTCCATTGATCTTTATTTGAACTGATACTAAGTGGGAATCTCCGTATAAGTCTTCTTTTGTTCCTCCGTATTTTGCAAAATAAGAGGATTTATTTTGGGGTGGATTAATTTGAAAAAGAGGGTTTTTCTCCTCATTGGGGTTAAGTGTGTCCATATATAGTCAATTATAAAGAGTTAAATAAATAACAAATATATTATCATATAGGAGCAAATATATAAAATAATTTAATATAAAATAAAAAAACTATAAAAATAATTATTTAGGGATATTAAATATATTTTTAATAAATATATGTTATATTTATATATTTTATTTATGTTTTAATAGGAATAAGTGTATTTTTGTAATCAGTTTTAATAAATTTATTGTTTATGTGGAAGTTATAGAAAATAGGTAAGGAGATAGAAAATCAAATATTTTATTTAATATATGGATGTTACCTACATTGTCTAAATTTGTATTAGCTTTTATACTGTAAAGAGCTTTACTAAGCACAGAACTTTCAATAAATTAAAGCATTTTTTTGAGCTATCCCTTTTTTTAAATATTTATGCAATATGACTAATCTGTGAAATACAACATATTTTGAATTTGTTTTCCACGGACCTTTTATATGTTGGTATGTTTGTTCATTATTAATAATGAGGACAACAATATCCGGCAATGGATAATTATTGATTGCATATCCCCAACTTTTTTCAAGGTCTTTTATTATAATTGAAAGATGGAGGTAAGCTGTCTTACAATTGATTGCTTCTATCTTTTTTCTTCTTTGAATATCTTTATCTAAAATTTTCCAAATTCGATTTAATTATTCATTTTTTGCCTGTCTGAAAATTATTTCCATATTAAATCTTCATTTTCTTGAAACAAAATTTAAAATAATAATTATTGGTAAAATAGAAATTATAAACAGAAAATTTTTATTTTATAGTTTAATGCAATATCTGAATCGAAAGCAATATCAGTTAGTTATGTAAATGATTTAGTATATGTTCGCAGTTTCAATAATGAGAGTATGCAATATACATTATTTGTTATTTAATATTTATAATAAATATTTTTAAACAATTTAATTAATAGCTAAAAAGTATTATAATTATCATTGTTCCGTTTTGTGTAATGTTCCGTATTTTTGCTCCGAGAAAAAATGATATACAGATGAATAAAAAACTAAGAGGAGGTATATTTGTCTTTTTAGGGGCATGTAGTTTTGGGTTATTATCGACAATTGTAAAAAAAGCTTATGCGCAAGATTATAATTTAGGTGAAATTACAGGTTCTCAAACTTTATTCGGAACCTTTTTTTTATGGTTAATTTATTATTTGCAATTAAATTTTGGAATAGTAAAAAAAACAAGAAAGCATGGATTTTCAGGACAGGTGCAAAAAAACGCTACAAAATGGTGGAAAGTATTATTTGCCGGTACTTTCACAGGCTTAGTGGGAATGTTTTATTATAAATGTGTAAGTTTATTACCGGCTTCTATAGCTATTATATTATTAATGCAATATTTATGGATGAGTATAATTCTGGATGCATTAGTTTTTAAGAAGAAACCGACACGTATTCAAATTTTAGCGACAGTTGTAGTTTTAATAGGAACTATATTCGCAGGAGGAATATTTAATCAGACAATTACCCTCAATATGGTGGGTATTATATATGGTTTATTGGCTGCGTTGTCTTATGCTTTATTTATTTTATGTAGTGGTAGGGTAGGTAATGATTTACCTGTATTCAAAAAAAGTGCATTAATGATTACCGGATCTTTTATTTTGACCTGGGTTGTTTTTCGACCTACATTTTTATTTGATGGTGTTTTTATTTCCGGATTATATAAATGGGGGATAGCTTTGGCTTTATTAGGAACAGTTATTCCTCCACTTTTCTTTTCAATAGGGGTTCCTAAAGTTGGCATTTCTGTAGGGACTATATTAAGTGCCGCGGAATTGCCGATAGCAGTTCTTTCTTCTTATTTTATATTGCAAGAAAAAGTACAAACTCTTCAATGGTTAGGGGTTATACTTATACTTATATCTATAATAATGAGTAATTTAATTAAAGAAAAAAAATAAGGAACTTATTTTTTGAAGGATTAATAAAAAATTATTTACAACATAATAAATATAATATTATTGTTAAGAGTAGTTTTTAGCTTTTTGTATAATAATTATATATAATTGATTTAACTTTATATATATATAGTTTATATATATTTGTTTTTAATTTAGCAAATAACGTTCATGTTAAAAATATTGAAATTTTTATGTTCTTATAAATATACATTGATTTGTTCATTTTATTTAGGAGGTATTTGTTATTTATTTGATAAAAATTTTTTGACTTCCTTTTACGGTTTACTGATTATATTAAATATAGTCAGTATTTTAATAATCATAAATATCTTAGGAAGAATAAAATATACATTTTTTGTAACATTTATTTTTTCTTTTTTCATAGCTTTTGATGCCTATTTTGCTTATGCATATCATAATCCAATATTTTTGGGGGGCTTAGCTTCGATTTTTGAAACAAATTTATCGGAAGCTAAAGAGGCCCTAGGGCAAGTTGTATTTCCGGCTACAATTATATTTTTATTGAGTTTTTTTCTCATTTTTATGTCACAAAGAGAATTAAAAAAATCTCAATTATTGTTAAAAAAATCAATCATATTACTAACTGTTTATTTAATTATTATAATACCAGTAAGTTATTTTTTTATAATATCTAAGGTAGAAAGACTACGTCAGGAATTTCCTGCTAATCCTATTCTTACCCTTCAACGATTATCTTTGCAAACTCTTCCTTTAGTTTATAATGATTGGTTGACCTTTATAGCATATCGGCAGGAGATGTCCAAGTTTCATAAATATGGAAAAGAAAAAAGAGTATTACCTAATGGTATTTATTTAAATAAAAACAATTTATCTCCTGAGAAAATATTCTTAATTATTGGAGAAAGCTCTTGGAGAAAACATTATTCATTATATGGATATTCAATAATTACTACTCCTTTTCTAGATAGTTTAAATAAAGAAAAAAATGTAGATTTTAAATATTACGATGCAATTAGTCCGGCTCCAATTACAAGGGAGGCACTTAGGATCGTATTAAGTTTTTCTACACAATTTACTATTCAACCTTTTTTTAGAGAAAAAAATATTGTTGAATTAGCAAATGATGCAGGATATGAAACTATATGGATTTCTAATCAAGATCAGATAGGAATGTTTGAAAGTTATGTTGGGTTTATTTCTTCAGGTGCTACTGAGCAATACTTTCCAGAATCACAAGTAAGGAATAAAAAAAATCATGATTTAGTTTTATTAAATATATTGAAGAAAAACTATAACAAAAAGAAGAAGCAGTTTTTTGTTATACACTTAATGGGTAGCCATATATTATATAATGAGAGGTATGATTCAGCAGATATGAAGGCCATTAAAAAAAGTGAAGATTTTTTTACAATTGATTATGATCGTTCAATTCATCAGACAGATAGGGTTCTTAGAGGAGTAAATAATCTAATGAAAAATAGCTCTTCTTCACTAATGATATATTTTTCTGATCATGGAGAAAAAATTGGAAAAGGTCATGGATTTATGGAAGATGGTACACCTCAATTTGAAATTCCATATATAACTGTTAATAAAAGTAATTTTGATGTTGATAATGTTATTTTGAAATATATAAACAAAAATACCCGGTTATTAAACAGTTCTTGTTCAATTTATGTATTAGCTGAAGCATTAGGATATCATGTTCCAGATAAATATAAAAAGCAGGCTATATATGAAGGTAGATATATTTTCCATGTTGATTCACAAGTATATCCATATTCTAAAATACAAAGAGAAGATAATAGATTATAGTTGTTTGTAGTAATTAATATTTTATATATTTGAATTGTAAACTTAATATATGTTGAGGAAAATTTTAAAAAGTAAAATGTTAAAAGGTTTGATTTTGATTTTTTTAGCTATTATTTTGATATTATTCATTATAGATAAAATTATCTCATTTAAATCTGAAAATTATATTTATAACCAAACACAAAACATCCCATATAATAGAGTAGGTTTACTATTAGGAACCTCTAAAAAATTAAATAACGGATGGAATAATTTATATTTTTCTTATAGAATACAGGCAGCAAAACAACTTTATGATGCGGGTAAAGTACATATTTTTATAGTGAGTGGTGATAATAGCCGAAAAGAATATAATGAAGCTCAAGATATGAAAGATGATCTTATCGCTTTAGGTATTCCATCAGATAGTATTTATTTAGATTTTGCCGGATTCAGAACTTTGGATTCGGTGGTCAGAATGAAAGAAATTTTCGGGCAGAATAAATTTACTATAATATCTCAAAAATTTCATAATGAAAGAGCAATACTTATAGCCAGGCATTATAATATGGATGTGGTAGGTTATAATGCAAAAGATGTTAATTCTTATTATGGATTTAAGACAATGGCTAGAGAAAAGCTGGCTAGAGTAAAAGTATTTTTAGACTTTTTAACCGGAAAAAAACCTAAATATTTAGGAGATAAAATTCAAATCTAACAAAATTATTTTCCGTTAAACTCATTCATAGTATGAGTAATTCCTGTAAAAATAAAATTCATTATTGCATCTGTACTTAGATCAATTCTGGGAACTAGAAGTTTTTTTTCTTCATCACTCCATTTTCCTAAAACATAATCGATTTGTTTTCCTTTAGCAAAGTTATTTCCGATTCCAAATTTCAGCCTTGGATATTGCTGCGTTTGTAATTCAGATTCTATACTTTTTAAGCCATTGTGTCCAGCATTGCTACCTTTCGATTTAATTCTAAGGGTTCCAAATGGCAGACTTAGATCGTCACAAATAATTAGAATGTTCTCTATTTTTATATTTTCTTTTTGAATCCAATATTTTACGGCATTTCCACTTAAATTCATATAAGTATCAGGCTTAAGAATAAAAGTTTTTCTTCCTTTATATGAAGTTTCATTAATTTGCCCAAAATTAGATGCTTTAAAAGAGTTGCCTAATTTTTGCGATAATTGGTCTACAATAAGGAAACCTATATTATGACGGGTCATTTCATATTCTAAACCTACATTACCTAAACCCACAATTAAATATTTATTCATACTAAAATATAATATTGCAAAAATATAATTTATTTTAAGTTTTTATAATGTCTTTTAATTTTTAACAATTCAAAAGGAAGTTTTAAAGAATAAGAAAATTTAACTTTGGAGTCACCTACATCTCTCCAATTTTCTAAAGGAATCTCCTTAGCTCGTTTTTCCACATTATTTTTTCCTACAATAGAAATAAACCTAAAAAATATTTCTACATCAAAACTCCAGTTAGAAATAAAAGGATTTTTAAATACTTTTTCAGCTATTTCTGTAGTGAACACTTTGGCTCCACATTGTGTGTCATATACCGGTAGATCAAGTAAAATACTAGAGAAGGTAGCAAAACCTCTTCCTATTAAATGTCTATAGAGTTTTCTTTTTATTTGAGAGCCTATCCTACGTATTCTTGACCCAAAAGTGAAGACCAAATTATTATTTAAATAAGAACAAAGTTTTAAATATTCATCTATAGAAGTGGCTAAATCGGCATCCAAATAACCTAAAGTATCAAATGATTTCCATTTTAAAGCTTTATTTACTCCATTATATATAGCCATAGCTTTTCCCTGATTGGGATTTTGATCAATAATTAATACTTGATCCGGAAATTTTTGATTACATATTTTTAATATATCAAGGGTTTTATCAGAACTACCATCGTTTACGAAACAAATATAAAGGTTTTTATCCTCAAGCAGTTTTTTTTCAAAATCGATTATGGGAATTCTCTTTTCTTCATTATAACAAGGAACGACAATACAGTTTTTTTTCATTTTATATATTACTTTCTAAAGAACTTTTTGATAACTATATTTTAAAAATGAGCATAACAGTGATTTCTTTAAATCAGATTTAAAAAATAGTTTTTAAGTCTATTATAATAAATGGTAAATATAAAGTATATTTATTATAAAATTTAATCTATTATTATCTTTATTCTGTTTTATTTTAAAAAATTTATGAATTATACTATATTATATAATTATAAACCAGTGATAAAATTAAAAAAAATATTTTATTAAGTAAATACAATTGAAATATAATGATATTTTTAAAACCAATGTATAATAATGATATAAAAATAAATATATTTTGCAATGGGATATTAATGAATTGGATGATTAGATAAATATTTATATTTATAATTTTGAAAAATAAATATAAAAACAATAAATTTAAAGTATCTGGTGAATTGAATATGAATGTAAGAAAAAAATATTACTCTTTTAGTATAAAATTATATATTTGATGAAAAAATTCTAAAACCGATTCTATAGTGTTTATTTTTTCTTTTTTAAGGTAAAGTAAAATTTCCTCATTCCCATTTTTTTGTTTGAGTGTTGCTTCTTTCGGATATTGTTGTAAGTATTCAATAATTTTTTTGAAAATCATTGAATTATAATAGGCAGATTGTGCATTAGAAGGAAAATAAGCTAACATGATTTTGTTTTTTAAAACTAATTTCTCTATTCCAATTTTTTTAGCTAATTCTTTAATACGTATACTATTTAATAAATCCTGAGTTTGTGGCGGAATTGGTCCAAAACGGTCTATAAGATTTTCTGAAAATTTTGAAAGATCTTTTTCTGTGTTTATTTCAGAAAGTTTTTGATATAAAGAAAATCTTTCCTCCACTTTATTTACATATTCATCCGGAATTAGTAATTCAAAATCAGAATCTATTTGAACATCGGAAATAAAATCCTTTGTTTCATTTTCTTCCTTAAAAAGGTCAGAAAATTCATTTTCTTTTAATTCTTCAATTGCTTCATTTAATATTTGTTGATAGGCTTCAAAACCTATATCTGCAAAAAAACCACTTTGTTCTGCTCCTAATAAATCTCCTGCACCTCTAATCTCTAAATCCTTCATTGCAATATTAAAACCTGAACCTAATTCAGAAAACTGTTCCAAAGCTTGTAATCTTTTTCGAGCTTCAGAGGTTAAAACATCAAAAGGTGGAGTAATCAAATAACAGAAAGCTTTCCGATTAGATCTTCCTACGCGACCTCTTATCTGATGCAAATCTGCTAATCCGAATTTTTGGGCATCATTTACAAAAATGGTATTTGCATTAGGAACATCTAAACCCGATTCAATAATTGTTGTGGATAACAATACATCATATTTACCTTCCATAAATTTTACCATGACATCCTCTAATTTTTTGCCATCCATTTGTCCATGTCCTATGGCTACTCTGGCTTGTGGAATTAAGCGTTTTATCATACCCGCTAAAATATCCAGATTTTCAATTCTATTGTTTATAAAAAATACTTGCCCATTACGGTTAAGCTCATACATAATTGCATCCCTAATCTGTTCTTCGTTAAACCCTATGAGCTGGGTTTGTATAGGCTGACGATTTGGAGGAGGAGTTTTAATCACAGAAAGATCCCTTGCAGCCATTAAGGAAAATTGTAAAGTTCTGGGGATAGGAGTAGCCGTTAAGGTAAGAGTATCAACAGTAGTTTTTAAAGTTTTTAATTTATCTTTTACAGAAACTCCGAATTTATGTTCTTCATCTATAATTAATAATCCTAAGTCATGAAATTTAATGTCTTTGCCCACCAGTTGTTGGGTACCAATAATTATATCAATTTTCCCTTCAGCCAAATCCTTGATAATTTCTTTTTTCTGTTGAGAACTTCTGAAACGATTAAGATATTCTATTCTTACAGGAAACTCTTTTAAACGTTTACTAAAAGTTTTATAATGTTGCAGGGCTAGAATTGTAGTAGGAATCATAATGGCTGTTTGTTTCCCGTCTGTAGCGGCTTTAAAAGCTGCCCTTATTGCTATTTCTGTTTTTCCGAATCCTACATCTCCACAAACCAAGCGATCCATTGCAATAGGTTGTTCCATATCTTTTTTAACCTCTTTTGTGGCTTTCTCTTGATCAGGAGTATCCTCATACATAAAAGAAGCTTCTAATTCATTTTGTAAATAACCATCAGGAGAAAAAGCAAAGCCTTTTTTAGATTTTCTATCCGCGTAGAGTTTAATTAAATCAAAAGCAACTTCTTTAACTTTTCTTTTTGCTTTATTTTTAAGATTTTTCCATGCCGGAGAGCCTAATTGATTTAAAGTAATTTGTGCGCCATCTTTGCCAGAATATCGAGATATTTTATGTAAAGAATGTATGTTTACATATAATATGTCATTATTTTTATAAACTAATTTTATAGTTTCGTAAATCTTATCATCATTTTTAATTTTAACTAGTCCCATAAACTTACCTACGCCATGATCAATATGAGTAACATAATCGCCTACTTGTAAATCAGTAAGTTCTTTTAAAGTCAAGGCTTCGGATTTAGAAAAAGAGTTACGTAAGGTAAAACGATGGTATCTTTCAAAAATTTGATGATCTGTATAGAGTAGAAATTTTGTGTCTTTATCTATAAATCCTCGATGTATATTGGCATTTAATCCGGTAAAGTGGGAATTTTTTTCTTTTTCCTGAAATATTTCTTCTAATCGTGCTTCCTGATTTTCAGAAGTAAAAGATATATAATTCTTAAATCCTAATTTTTCTTTATCATGTAAATCATTTGCCAGAATATCAAATTGCTTATTAAAACTAGGCTGCTCATTTTGAGAAAGTATGATAGTTTTTTTATCAGGATAATAAGGCATAGAAGAAAATTCACCCCAAGAAAATTGGTTAATTTTTTGGAGTAATTCTTCTGAATCTATATAAAGTTGTTTTGGAGTACCTCTTTTTATGGTAGAATTTAATTCCTTAAAAATTTGATTTGCCAGATTGTTTTTTTCATTAATAATAGTATAGATTAGTTGTAAATCTTTGCTAAAAATAATTGTTTGTTTAGGAAGGTAATCAAAAAAAGGGATTTTACGAGTGTCATGATCCGGATGATCAATATTAGGAATAATGATACATTCTTGGATTTTTTCTTCAGATAATTGACTTTCAATGTTAAATTTACGTATACTTTCTACTTCATTCCCAAAAAATCCTATTCTATAAGGCATTTCATCAGAATAGGAAAAAATATCAATAATTCCGCCCCTTACTGAAAATTCCCCTGGCTGAGTAACAAAATCTGTACGAGTAAATTTATAACTAAAAAGGACTTCATTTAAAAAATTAGTATCAATTTTATCACCTATCTTGATCGATTGACTTAATTCATTTAGGTTTGTGTTATTGATTATTTTCTCAAAAATTGCATCAGCGTAAGAAACAATATATTTAGGGCTGCTATTTTTAGATAATTGATTTATAACTTCGGTCCTTAATACTACGTTAGCATTCTGAACTTCCTCGGTCTGATAAGGAATAAGATAGGAAGAAGGATAAAATAAAACATTTTCTTTTCCCAATATATCTTCTATTTCATCTAAGGCATAAGCAGCTTCTTCTTGATTAGAAAAAAGCATAAGTATGGGAATATTAAATTCCTTCCATAAAAGAGAAGTTATAAGGGATGGATAAGATCCGCAAGCATTTTTTATATTGAGATTGAAATGAGTTTGATTTATAGATGCATACAATTCTCTGCCTAAAATGCTATTTTTTAGGAGCGGAAAAATATTTTTCGGAATGAAATTTGTCATAAAAACAGAGCAAAGGTAAGGAATTGTTATATTTTGTTTGTTAAAAAAATATAGAAATGTTAGTAGTATGTTTTCCATATATATTTTATGGAGATTTTCAAGGAATGGCTGTTTTTCCTTTTATTTTTGTTCGATATAAATTTATGAGGAAAGATAAAGTTCTTGTTAATCATGAAAAAATTCATATCAGGCAACAACTAGAATTATTATGGATTTTCTTTTTTATTCTTTATTTTGCCGAGTTTTTAATTAAATTAATTAGATATAAAAATTTAGATAAGGCATATAGGGAAATAAGTTTTGAGAAAGAAGCATATGCAAATGAGAAAAAAATATGTTATTTGAAACAAAGAAAATTTTGGCAATTTCTTTCATATTATTAGAATAACCAATAAAAAAGACGGAATAATATAATATCCGTCTTTTTTATTGGTTATTTATTATTTATTCATAAAGCTTTAGGTATTGAGACGCTTTTAAATAGTACCCTTCAACTGCAACAATATGGTCACCCACTGTATTATAAAAGGTAACATTTCCACCATATTGGTTTTGTTGGTTTGCAAAATCTTTTGCATTTTGGTAATATACAGAAACATCGGATACTCCATGAATCATAATAAATCGACATTTATTTTTCCAAGGTTTTACACTATTTTCATCTAATATGGAATTCATGATTGCTAAATCAGGATCAGTATCAAGGTATTTAATAAATTTTTCTGTATAAATATCAGCAGGATTATGTGGGAAAAATTCGTTAACATAAACATATGTTCCATTAAAGTATGTTAAAGATTGAGTATCATAAGGAGGTTTAAGATAATCAGTGATCTTAATTTGCGGATATGCATTTTTTTTGTATCCCCAAAGTCCATAGCTTAAGAAAAAAGTATGTTGTGTATAGTTGGAATGACGAACAATATCGGCAATTTGTTTAAGATTGCACGGAGTTCCGCCTGTAAACAATAATTTGACTGTATATTTGTTAGATAAATCTGTTTCGATTTTTCTGGCTAAGGAAGCAGCTACATACCCTCCTAAAGAGTATCCTGTAATCATTAATTCTTTTTTATATCTATATCCATTTGCAGATAAAGTAGATTCTGCTGATTTTAGAAGATCAATGGTAGAATTTACCATTGCTTTAGAGTCTAAATAGGGGTGAAAACATTGTCCGTAAGAATCTCCAAAACCTGGGTAATCGGGAATAAGGACTGCAAATCCCGACTGGGCCTGTAAGGTCCAGAAATATAAATAGTTTAATTCATTGTTTCCGTCAATTAAAGATACTTTTTTAAAAGCAATTGATGGAGCTAAATTATTATAGGTGTAAGTGGGTGGAGTAGCTATAATAATTCGATAGTTTTTTAAATCGGTGAGGAGGTTTTTTTTAGGTACCAATAATACTCCGGATGCATCTATGTATCTTCCTGAGCGATCAGGATGAGGGGTTTTGCATGTAACTTTTAAAGCAACTACACATGGATTGTTGTCTATAGCTTCTTTAGACTGAATGGAATTTTCAGATTTTACATTTAAGTCTACATTTGAAACTTCAATATTAGATTTTTCTAATTGAGATTTCATCAATTTCAAATCCGAATAACTAAAAGAATTTATTTCCTCTCCTTTATAGATTATTTTTTGATTGTTAGCATGTGTAGCATCGTTTATCTCTTCGTCATTGCTACATGAATTTGTTAATAAAGTAAAACTTATTATTGTAGTAAATAATAAAATTCTGTTAAAGTAATGTTTCATATATAATTATTTTATTTGTTAATGATATAAATGTAATAATTATTTGATTAAACAATATAAATTACATTTATTATTTTATAAAATATTAATTTATATCATTTTTTATATATTGATAAGATATATTTTTTCTGGATTATTATTACAATAATGTAAATATAGGTGCCTAAAAATCTATATATAATGAGTAATAATAAATGAAATCCGTATTTTTTAATTTATAAAAAATACAGGTTAATGAAGGGGGAAATTAATAAGATTATAATTTTTTTATTTCTCCGTTATCGGAAACAATAACGTTACTTTTGGGGAAATCTTCTTTTGTTAAATTTTGTATATATTTTAACGCATGATTTTGAGGATCTATTTCAGGTCCTATTTCTGAGTCTTCAATTTGGAAAGTAGAAATTATTTTTCCGGATATGAAATTTCCCTTAGAATCCAAGGTAATTTTCAGAATAGGGGCTTTACCATTGGCTCCTTTTAAAACTAAATTACCAAAAGTTGCGAAATTCCCTAAACTATAAGCAATAAATTTATTTTTATATAATTCTACAGCTCTTGTAACATGAGGGCCACTACCAAAAACTATATCGGCACCGGCATCTATACATATATGAGAAAATTCTTCAACATTTCCCCGATTTTCCCCAGCATATGTTTCTTTTTTATGCGGA
Source organism: Apibacter adventoris (assembly GCF_002964965.1). NCBI lineage: Bacteria > Pseudomonadati > Bacteroidota > Flavobacteriia > Flavobacteriales > Weeksellaceae > Apibacter > Apibacter adventoris. The sequence goes on along the minus strand of NZ_PSZN01000021.1, from coordinate 95,141 downwards.
ACGTGTTGATAAGCAGAACCTTCGGCGCCACCATGAAACATAACTATAATTATATCAGCTTGGGGTCTAACTTTTGAAATAATACGTTTAATATCAGAATAATCTTTTATGCTAACTAATCCAGGATTATGTCCGGCTCCAATAAAAGCATAACGAACCCCTTTTTTTTCTTTTATAGTATATTCACAGGTATTTAAAATTCCTGCATATTGAATTTTTAAGCTATCTAAATTTTTTTGAGTTTTCTTTCTTCCTATAACTCCAAAATCTCCACTATGATTATTAGCTATACTTAAAAAATCAAAGCCGGCTTCTTGTAAATATTTCCCATAAGAAGAAGGAGTACGGAAAACAAAGCATAAATTTGGATTATTGCAATTTTTTGGAACGCCTCCTTTATCGAAAAGAGTTCCTTCCAAATTTCCTAATATAATATCAGAATTATCTTTTAAAAACGGAGTTATTTTCTTTAAAATATTATCTTTGGGCAATAAGGATGGAGTAGGATAATTACTTCCTAACATTATATCACCAACAGCTGTGATTGTTACGGTATCTTGTTTGGTTAATGATTGTAGTGTGTCTTTTTTTTGAAGAACTTCAGTTTTTTCGGTTTTTCCTTTACAAGAAATTATTGAAAAAATAATAAAAAATGAAATGAATATTCTCAACATTAAAATTTTTATACTAAATAAACGATACTGATGAAAAAAATATATTATAAATGATCTCCATCATATTTTTTATCATTTTGACCAAATTTAAATATTCGCTTACTCCAATATAATAAAAACAAAAATATAGCCGATGCAAAAATCCAATCAATATAAGTACCAATAATTGGAAGTAATTTAAATGTCCATGTAAAAAACTTACCGATTCCAATAATTATTTCTGTCATGATTAAATGTATTTTTATTTTTACTTTTGTAACAAATATATAAAAATGTATTCAAACTCCTCACCTCGAAATTATATTTTTGTAATCTTAGGTCTATTTGCTATATTCTTAGGAGTTTTTTTTTATTTTTTTAATCTAAAAAATGATAATCAATCTTTTTTTTGGGAAATATTTATTATAAGTTGTCTATCTTTTATTATTAATATTGGAATTATAGTTTCAATCAATTTCAAAAATAAAACGAAATTATTTGTACTTATTATTTTTTCACTTTTATTTATATCTTCCTTACAAGTTTTCGAATCTATTACTTTAGGGATAGTATATTTACTTTTATCGGTAGTATCATCACTTATTTTAGGTACTTTACCTATGTCTTCTTCTTTGAAATATTTTAATATAGGTATGTTAGTAACAATTTCATCTTTTTTATATTTTCCTACAGCCATTCTTCTTCTTTTATTTTTTATAGTTACGGTTTTATATTATGAAGAAAAGATCAATATTTCTCAATACTTAGCAGGGATATTTGTTACTTTAATTCTCATTATTGAAATTATGTATCTTACCGATCAATTCTATAGAATTTTAGATTGGGTTAATCATTTTGAATTTCCCAGATTTCATTTTGAATATCAAATTCCCATTTTAATTGTTTTGGCATTTATTTTAATTTATGGGTTTGTTAATCAATATACTAATAAAAAAGATATTCATGATTTAAAAATCTTAAATGGCTATTCGGTTTTACTTCTTTATTTATTTTCCTGGATTGTTATTTATGCTTTTTTTATGGGAGAAAATTATGGATTACTTCTTTTTGTTAGTTTGCCTATCAGTCTAATCGTATCTAAATCTTTATAGGGTTATTTTTTGTATTGTCGGGTTTTTATAAAAAAGGTTAAACTTTCAATCATAATTCCTACATATTAAGAAATAACATATTAAAGCATTTTTTATAATAGTTATAGATCTCTCCTTGAAGGTATATTCTTGAATAAAATAGGTATTCATTAATCCATCTATCATAAAAATGAATCACATGTTCATTTTTCATTGTGCACAAAAAGAAATTAAATATAACTTTATTAACAAAAAAATATAATAATAAAAATAAAAGTTCCTAATTTCAAATCACTTATTTCCCACAACTTTTTTAGATCTTAAGTATTTTAAGATAATCAAAAAATTCTGATTATGAAAACCTATTTTTCTTTGAAAATTATCAAAAAGAAATTTACTTGATATTTTATGTAGTATATGTAAAGATAAAACAGGCTTTTTTCGTTAAATTAGCAAAAAAATATATTAAAAGTCAAAAATCTAGAATGAGTAAAGGAATTCAGGAAACCCCATTAATGAAGCAATATAATTCTATAAAAGCTAAATATCCGGATGCTATATTACTTTTTAGAGTAGGAGATTTTTATGAAACTTTTGGAGAAGATGCTATAAAAGCAGCAGGTATATTAGGAATTGTTCTTACTAAAAGAGCCAATGGAAAAGCCACCCATATAGAATTAGCAGGTTTTCCACATCATTCTTTAGAAGTTTATTTGCCAAAATTAGTGCGTTCAGGGTTGCGGGTAGCAATTTGTGATCAATTAGAAAATCCTTCTTTAGCTAAAGGAATTGTAAAAAGAGGGGTAACGGAATTGGTAACACCAGGAGTAACCTTTAACGATAAGGTATTAGAAGCCAAAAGTAATAATTTCTTACTATCAATACATCAAGAAAAAAATCTGTATGGTATGGCTTTGTTGGATGTGTCAACGGGTGAATTCTTGGTCACAGAAGGAGAAATAAGTAAATTAAAACATTTGATAGATAACTTTAAACCTACTGAAATTATTTATCAAAAAAGGATTTCATTACCCATTAAAATACAATCTTATTCTTTTCAATTAGAGGACTGGGCATTTCAATATGACTATGCCTATGATAAATTAACTAATCATTTTAAAACTCATAATTTAAAAGGTTTTGGGGTGGAGGCTATGAAACTAGCAATCATAGCTTCAGGAGCTATTTTTGCTTATCTAACAGAAGATACTCATCATAAATTACTAGATCATATATCAAATATACAAAGGCTTCCGCAAGATAATTTTGTTTGGATGGATGATTTTACCATTCGTAATTTAGAATTGGTTGGAAACGCAGATTCACAATCTGTATCTCTTTTAAAGATTTTAGATAAAACCCGAACGAATATGGGTGGACGTATGCTTCGGCGCTGGATTTTAATGCCTTTGAAAGAAATAGAAACTATAAATAATAGATTGTCTATTGTAGATTTTTTTGTAAAATCAACCGATATATCTTATAGGATTGAAGAAGAGTTAAAAGGAATTTCAGATGTGGAAAGATTATTGGGTAAATTGGCAGGAGAACGTATAAATCCTAAAGAATTAGGCTATTTAAGGGACTCTTTGCAACATTATGAAAAGATTGAAGAAATACTAAAAAAAGATGAAAAATTCACATTTACATATTTAGGCGAATTTAAAGATCTACAAAAGATAAATTTTTTATTGGCAAATCACATAAAGGAAGACTTGCCGGTAGCATTGGCTAAAGGAGAGGTGATAAAAGAAGGGGTGTCAGAAGAACTGGATAAATTAAGGGCAATTAAAAATCACAGTAAAGAGTATTTAGATAATTTATGCTTAAGAGAATCTGAAAGAACCGGGATTCCGAGTTTAAAAATAGATTTCAATAATGTATTCGGGTATTATTTAGAAGTTAGGAATACTCATAAAAGTAAAGTTCCTACGGAATGGGTAAGAAAACAAACTTTAGTAAATGCAGAACGTTATATTACAGAAGAACTAAAAGAATATGAATCTCAAATATTAGGAGCAGAAGAAAAAATAGCATTATTAGAAGGGAATTTGTATATAGAATTATGTTCTCAGATTAAAGAACAACTAGTAGATATACAATATAACACACGCATCATATCTATATTAGATATACTTTTAACTTTTGCAAATGTAGCTTTGGAAAATTCTTATACCCATCCACATTTAAATGAATCTAGAATAATAGATATAACAGAGGGTAGGCATCCCGTTATAGAGAAACAATTACCCTTAGGTGAATCTTATATTGCTAATTCTGTATATATAGATGATGAGAAGCAACAGATACTTATGATAACAGGACCCAATATGGCAGGAAAATCGGCTTTATTGCGACAGACTGCACTTATTGTTATAATGGCTCAAATAGGGAGTTTCGTGCCTGCTAAAAATGCAAACATAGGAATTGTAGATAAAGTATTTACCCGAGTGGGAGCTTCTGATAATCTATCTAAAGGAGAATCTACTTTTATGGTAGAAATGAATGAAACAGCAAGCATATTAAATAATATATCAGATAGGAGTTTAATTCTTTTAGATGAAATCGGAAGAGGTACCAGCACTTATGATGGAGTTTCTATAGCTTGGGCAATTGCAGAATACCTGCATGAACACCCAACCCGTCCTAAAACACTTTTTGCTACACATTATCATGAATTAAATGAAATGGCGAATTCTTTTGACAGAATCAAAAATTTTAATGTAAGCATTAAAGAATTAAAAGATACAATTGTTTTTTTAAGGAAATTGGTGCCGGGAGGAAGTGAACATAGTTTTGGTATTCATGTAGCCAAATTAGCAGGTATGCCTGTTAAATTAACACATAGGGCAGAAGAAATATTAAAAACCTTAGAAAAAAATAATTCAAGAAAAGAATTGAAAAACCGTACAAAAAACTTAACAGAAGAAAATATGCAGTTAAGCTTTTTTCAATTGGATGATCCGATTTTAGAAAATATACGAGAAGAAATTATGAAAACTGATATAAATTCATTAACTCCAATTGAAGCCTTAATGAAATTAAATCAGATAAAAAAAATGATTGGAGGATAAAATAGTTAAAGAATTGATATTTTTAATAATTCAATTTAATAAAAGTTTTTTTTATATGTTAAGGTAAAGGCAAAAAAACAGGCTGCTTTTAATGTAAATAAACAGCCTGTTTCTTGTATAAAGAAAAAAAACAACAATTATTTTATTTGAGATATTTAGCAAAAAATCCCATCATAGTTTTATAAAGTTCAATACGATTATCTTCATGTCCAAAACCATGCCCTTCGTTATATTTTACCATATAAGGAACCTCATATCCTTTATTTCTTAGATTTTTAACAATTTGATCAGATTCATTAATATTCACTCTTGGGTCATTAGCTCCCTGAATAACAAATAAAGGTTTTTTAATTTTGTCGATATTCAAAGCAGGAGAAACCTTTTTCATTATTTTCTGATCTTCTTCACTATCAAAATCATACCATTGCTCTTTAAACTGTCCCATATAAGGTTTCCAGTATGGAGGAAAAGAATTAAAAAATGTAAATAAATTTGAAACTCCTACATAATCTACTCCGCAGGTATATAAATCAGGAGTTTTTACAAGGCTTCCTAAAGTAGCTAATCCTCCGTAGCTTCCCCCATAAATTGCTATTTTGTTTTCATCAATAAAATCTAAGCTTTTAGCATATGCTACTCCATCTTCCAAATCATTCAGCATATTACGTCCTATTTGTTTACTTCCTGCCAATAAGAAATCTTTTCCATATCCGCCGGAACCTCTATAATTAATTTGGAGTGTAGCATATCCTCTACTGGCAAATAATTGGGTTTCAGGATTGAAATGCCATTTGTCCCTAGGCCCGTAAGGTCCCCCGTGAGGGTTTACAATTAAAGGTACTTTGTTGTTTTTAGAGATTTCTTTAGGAATAGTTATATATCCGTGTAAAGTTAGTCCATCCCGTGATTTAAAGGTCACAGGACGCATTTCTGCCATGTCTTGCTCTTTAAGATTAGGCATTAGATCCATTAAAAGACTTACTTTATCTGCGGTAATATCATATAAATAATATTTTCCATATAATTTGTCACTTCCTACATAAATAAGATATTTATCTTCTTTGTCTGTTTTGTTTACCGGTGTGAAAAAATATCCGTTAAACTGCTTTTCTAATTTACTATATATTTTTTTAAATTCAGGACTTACTGCAATTATTTCAGGTTTTTCACCGGTAAAAGAGATATAATCTAACTCATAATTTCTTTTACGGGAAAAAGAAGCATCAGAAACATCATAGGTAGGATCATTATAAATCTTTTTAATTTCTTTATTGTTTTTAAGGTCAAAAAGTATTATTTCGGATTTATCGCTATTTAGATTTGACGCCACATAAGCATAATCAGGGTTAGAAGATTGGTAGTCAAACTCTAATATGCTAAAACTATCTTTCCATGTGGTAGTAACAACTTTATTGAAAGGAGATTTATCATTGGTCCTGTAGTATAAGGAATATTCCGTTCCGTTTTGTTGTTGGGTATAAGCTCTTAAATTTCCGTCCTTATCAAATTCATACCCCATAATAGGAGCGGAAATATCTTTATTTTCAAATAATTTGACCAATTCTCCTGTTTTTATATTCAGCTTATAAGGTTCAAATATTTGAGGATTATCTTTATTCATCATAATAATCACATAATCCGGTTGTTCCTTAAGCACACGTAGAATTTCTACACGCACATTATCAAAAGGAGTGAGTGCCTTATTATTTTCACCGGTAAGATCTATGGCAAACAATTGGTAATTTTCATTTCCTCCTTGATCTTGAATATAAATAAGCCGTTTATTATTTACCCAAGCATATCCTCGTATTAGTTCCTCTTTTTCTTCCAGTATTCTTTTTACTTCGTTATTAGAGGTATTCTTAACATATAGATGATTTTTACCTTTTTCATCTTTCTCTCGGTAAGAAAAATATTTTCCATCCGGAGAGAACTTAAATCCGGACTGTTTAGGTTTCGACCAATAATCTTCAACACTATATTTATAGTTCGATTTATCATAGCTTGCTATTTTTTGAAGTTCATCTTTACTGGAGGGTAAAGAAATATCGCCAGGGAGTTCCTTTATTTCCTGACTATTATATCCAACAGTTGTTGCCATGGCTATACAAATTATTAATTTTTTCATTTCATAGAGATTTTATTGATAAGTAGTTAATTTAGTATTTTTTGTTACAATTAATTTATATGATATTATTCATAAATGAGAATAGTAATAAATAATAACTGTAATTTATTTTTATATAGAGTATTTTTGTACACATGTAAATTATGTAAGCTAATGTTTAAAAATATTTGTACTTTATTTTTGTTTATGTCATGTATGTTACATAGTACATTTTCTTATGCATGGGGTATTACTGGGCATAGGGTAATTGCTGAAATAGCAGAAAGACACTTAAATCGCAAAACATTAAAAAAAGTACAGAAATTATTAGGAGGCAAACCTATGGCTTACTATGCTAATTGGCCTGACGAAATAAAATCGGATACTCTCAAAATATGGGACAAAACCTTTCAATGGCATTTTATAAATTTTTCTCAAGGTTTGTCTTTTGATGAATTTTCCTTTAAATTAAAAAATTATCCAACAGAAAACTTATATTCTGCTATTCAGAAATGTCAGGAAACAATAAAAGACAAATCAGCTTTAACAAAAAATAAGAAAATTGCTTTATTGTTTCTGATACATATAATAGGGGATTTAGAGCAACCCTTGCATATTGGCAGAGAAAAGGATTTGGGAGGAAATAAAATAAAGCTCCAGTGGTTTTCGCATCCTACAAACCTACATTCTATATGGGATTCTAAGTTAATAGATTATTATAAATATAGTTATACCGAGTATGCCTCAGTATTAGATACCAATTCTAAGGATCAAAATAAAGTATTTTCAAAGGGAACTTTGGAAGACTGGATTTACGATTCTTATTTGCTTGCTACTCGAATATATTCTGAATTGAATTCTTATAAAAAATTAGATTATGAATATGCCTATTATAATAAAGAGATTTTAGAAAACCAGTTATTAAAAGGGGGATTGCGTTTAGCTAAATTGCTAAATTTATTGTTTAATACGTAAACAAATATTTTAGTTGATTTTTTCTTGAAAAGTGTATAGCGGATATTTATCTATAGTTTCAAATGTATACTGATTATTTTCTTTCAGAATAGTAATGAATTTTGTTAACGAATCTGTATATTGAGGTTTACTGAACATTCTGTCATGGACTAAAATTACAATATTTCCCGGCATATTAGTTTTATTGTTTTTTAATTGTGTCTGTATTTTTTTTATCATTTCGTTAGTAGTTTCAATGGGTATATTACCATTTTTAAATCTCCATTCAACGTCCCATCCAAACACAGAATACCCTATTGAATCCAATTTTTCGGCAACAGTATAGGCGGAAGATTCACCTTTTACCTTTTTATTTATAGCCCAGGTATTTCTTCCGGGCAACCGGGCAATTTTATTTTTTATACATAACTTATTTTCCGCAGTAATAAAGTCAGTTACAGAAACGTTTGGGCTCTGATAAAAATTCTTAAATTTATTCCTAAATGCGTGAGTATCACTATGGTTTCCTATAATGAATAGAGAATCAGCTTGGATTGAATCTATTAAATTTTGTCTTTCTTTTCCGTAAACATGAGTGCCTACCATGAAGAAAGTGGCCTTGACCTTATTTTTTCTTAGAATATTTTTACATATTTGAGTTCCGGGTAATTGTGGTCCATCATCCAGAGTGAAAAAGATATGATATTTACCGGAATCAGTTTTTATGGGATGAATTTGCTTTATGCTTCTGGTTTGCATACTGACATTTTTTTTATCGATTTTATTGTAAGATTGAGTAGAATCATAATAATTTTCCTTAGGATGAAGAGCTATTGATTCTTTTATTTTAGAAAATTCACTCTTTAACTGCATTTCCTTTTTACAGCTGATGATGATTAGTGAAAATATAAGTATTTGAAAAGGGAAAGTATATGATTTCATTCATATAAATTTAACAAATAATTATAATATATTTAACATTTTTTTAACTATCATAAATCATGCCAGATATTCATTCTTAGTATTAAGGATATTAAATAAAAAATAGACTCAAACAATAGTTGAATATTCAACTATTGTTTTTTAACTTTGCAAGCTGAAAAAAGAAGTACTGATGAGAGATTTTATATATGCATTATTGAGAACTCAAACTGCTTATAGGCAGGTGTTTCAAAGGGAAATGAGAAAGGAGAAAATATGCATTTCATTTGAAATGTTACAGATTATGACTTGTTTGTTTAATGAGGAATTGATGAATCAACAGGATATTGCCAATAAAACATTTAGAGACAAATCTAGCTTATCATATATTTTAAAAAATTTAGAAAAAAAAGGACTTATTGAAAGGGTAGAAGATACTAAAGATAAGAGGAATAAATTAATTCATTTAACACCTAAAGGGGTAGATATGGAAGCAAAGATACAAAATGTAGTAAAAGGAGTATATAATAATATTTTGCGGACAAAAGGAATAGATAAAAAGGTGTCGCTCTGTAAAGAATACTTGGAAGATATAGAATTAGCATTTAAAAATAAATTAAATGAAGTATAAAATTGCTTATTTAATTATTTTGTTTACATATTTAGTAAAAGCACAGAATAATTATTATTTAGGAGTTGAAGAGTTATTTAATTTAGGGATTGAACATAGTACCCAATTAAAAGCCTCTCATATAAAAAATAGTATTTCAATAGAAAAAGAAGCTTTAACTAAAATTGAACAATTACCATCAATTTCTTTTACTGCAACTAATGGATATGTAGGAAAAGCATCTATTTATGATAAAAATTTTTCCTTTGCAGAGCATCCTGATATTCCAGATTGGAAACAGAACTATGGTTTAGAGTTAAAGCAAACTATATATCAGGGAGGAAAAATTAAAAATAACATAAAAAGTGCATCTATATCCAGACAAATATCCGAACTTAGTTTAGAAAAAGATGTTTCGGATATAAAGTTGATATTAATTAATAATTATTTAGAATTATTTCGTTTATATAAACAGAAAGATGTTTTATTAAAAAATATAGAAGAAGCTAAGAAAAGGTTAAATAATATAAAAAATTTAAAAAAAGAAGGTATTGTAACAAATAATGACGTATTAAGAAGTCAGATTGATGTATCTAATTATGAATTGTCATTAAAAGAAACTCAAGATAATATAATTATAATATCTCAACAATTAGATATTGTTTTAGGGATAGAAGAAAAAAATATAATTGTACCTGATACCTTATTTTTAGAAAAAAAGATTTTTGTTGAGAATGAAGATTATTACGTGCAACAAGGCTACGAAAAATATCCTGAATTAAGAATTTCAGATTATAATATAGAAAAGGCAAAAGTTGATGAAAAAATTGCAAAATCAAAATATTTACCCAATTTATTTTTAAGTGCAGGTAATAATTTAGTAAGACCTTTACCAAATACTAGCCCGGTACAAGATTTATACATTAATTCTTGGGGAATTAATTTAGGTCTATCTTATGAAATATCTTCATGGTTCGATCATAGACACACATTAAACGAAGCAAAATACAATATAAATTTGCAGGAAAATTTAAAAAAACAAACTCGCGAAAATATTAGGATGAAAGTAAAATCTGCCTATATTAAAAATAAAGAAGCAATGGATAGGATAGAGGTATTAACTAAAACTATACAGCAAGCCAAAGAAAACTACAGAATTACCAATAATAAATATTTTAATCAATTGTCAATACTTACTGATTTATTAGATGCGTCTGCAGTTCAACTTAATGCAGAATTACAATTAACAACAGCCAAAGCCAATTTCATATATACCTATTATTTATTATTACAAGCAAGTGGTAATCTTTAATTTAATAAAAAAATGAGTGTAAAAGAAGGAAATTCGCAGAAAGGATCCTCTGAAACCCCTTCTGCTGAGGAAAGTAAGAATATAATTACAAACAAAAAACTTAAAGAAGGAAGGGAACTACATACTAAACTAAAAAAAAAGAGACGAAGAAATATTATAGTTAATACATTTTGTATTATTATTACCTTATTCGGCATAGGTTGGGTAATTCATTATTTTTGGAGATATTATCAGTATGAAGTTACAAATGATGCAATTATCGATCAATATATTACGCCTGTAAATACTCGAGTAGCCGGATATATTAAAGAAATAAGGTTTAATGAACATCAAAAAGTAAAAGCAGGAGATACTTTGGTAATTATTGATGATAGAGAATTTAAAATTAAAGTCATGGATGCACAGGCAGCCCTTAGAGATGCAGAGGCCTCTAAAAATGTTCTAAGTTCAAATATTGAAACATCGGAAAATACCGAGGCAGTAACAGAAGCCAATATAGCAGAAGCCAGAATAAGGATGGATAATGCCTATAGAGATTATTTACGATATGCAAATTTATTAAAGGAAGAGTCTGTCCCACAACAACAATTCGATCAAAAGAGAACAGAATATGAAGCCTCAAAAGCAAAATATGAATCTTTAAGACGACAAAAACAAACAAACATTTCTTCAACTGTAGGAGTAAGTAAAAAACAAGAAAACGCAGAAGCTTTAATATTAAGAAGCAAAGCTAATTTAGATATGGCCAAACTAAATCTATCGTATACAGTTATAACAGCTCCTTATGATGGTTATGTAGGCAGAAGAAATTTAGAAAAAGGTGAATTGGTACAGGCTGGGCAAGTATTGACTAACCTTGTGAAAAATAATAATAAATGGGTGACGGCTAATTACAAAGAAAAACAAATTGCAAATATTCATATAGGCCAAAAAGTAAATATCAAAGTAGATGCTATAAAAAATAAAGTTTTTGAGGGTAAAGTAACAGCTATTTCAGAAGCCACAGGATCTAAATATTCATTAATTCCTACAGATAATTCTGCTGGAAATTTTGTGAAAATACAACAACGAATTCCGGTGAGAATAGAGTTTATTAATCTACCTCAAAAAGATAAAGATAAATTAAGAGCAGGTATGATGGTAGAAACAGAAGCACATGTAAGGTAATGCTACAAAGACATATATTTCGTAATAAAGTACCAAAATGGCTTATGAGTGTAGTAGCCTACACTATTATGGCGCCGATAATGCTTATAAATGGAGCTTATACAGGAAGTTCCATTGATATATCCGGGACTTTAGGAGTTATGTCTGAAGATATTAACATGGCTTACTTCTCATCATCTGCAGGTATGTCTGTAGCCTATCCATTAATTATAAAGCTAAGGCCTGTATTTGCAATAAAAAATACTTTATTACTGACTTTACTTATGCAGGTAATTTTAAGTATTATTTGTGCAGAAACTGACAATATGACTATAATAACCGGATGTAGTTTTTTAATTGGCTTCTTTAAAGCATTTGCTTTATTAGAAACATTATCTATTCTTATGCCGATTCTGAGTCCGGATAATAAGCGTAGCGTATTTTATGCTAAATTTTACCCAATAACATTAGGTTTGAGTCAATTGTCTATGGTGCTTACTTCAGAACTAGCCTATCGTTACAATTGGCAACATATGTACTATTTTATGGTGGCTCTTTTACTAATTGCTATTATTGCTGTTTTACTTACTTTTAGATATGTGAAATTACCTTCTATAATCCCACTATTAGATGCAGATTGGATCAGTGTAGTTTTAATATCCATATTTTATATTTCAGTCATTTATGTATTTACTTATGGCAAAACTTATGACTGGTTTTATTCAAGATCTATTTCCATTACCACATTTTTTATTATTCCGATCAGTCTTTTACTCTTTATTAGGAGACAATTTTTAAGAGAAAAACCTTACGCAGACCTTACTATATTAAAAAATACTAATACTTGGTTAGGCTATGTGATTATGTTTATTGGAATGTTTTATGTTTCTGTGAGCGTTTTAGTATCCTCTTATGTGACTTCTGTTTTAAGATTAGAAAGTAATCGTTTATATGAATTATATATTATAACTATACCGGGATTTATATTAGGTAGTTTTCTTTGTTTATGGTGGTTTAAAAAAGAAAGAAGAGTAAACTTAATAATTTTTATAGGATATTTATGTCTTATAACTTCTTGTGTACTATTATATTTTACCATAAGTCCACAAGGGGAATATAAGTTACTTTATCTCCCTATGTTTTTAAGAGGAATAGGAATGCTTATAATTTTTGTTGTGTTTGGTGTTTATGTAGTACAAGGAATTCCCGTTACTAAAATAATATTTAATGCTTTCTTATTGATAGGTATTCGATCAGCCTTAGCCCCGGCAATTAGTTCCTCCATTTTTACCAATGCTATTTATCGTTTACAACAACATTTTATAGTTAAATATTCAGAAAATATTACCAATACTAATCCTATAGCAACAGAAAGGTATGAACAGTACTACAAAAGTGGTTTAGCAAAAGGTTTAGGTGTAAATGAAGCACAACAATACGCTACAACCAATTTATATAATCTTATACAAATACAAGCAATAACGACATCGTTAAAAGTTATTTTAGGAATTTTAATTATTATAGGAATTATTCTTCTTATTTTTATCTTTATATATCCATTTAATAATCATAAAAAACTTAAGTTTATAAAATTTGGCAAGGATATGGGATAAATTTCAAATAATAGTAAAAAATAATAGGGTAAAAATTGATAATTTTGTAAAGTGCGGAAAATTATTCACATTGATATGGATGCTTTTTTTGCATCTATAGAACAGAGAGATAATGAGGAATATAGAGGTAAGCCTTTGGCTGTAGGTTATTCAGGAGAAAGAGGAGTAGTCGCTGCAGCAAGTTATGAAGCTCGTAAATATGGAGTACGATCTGCTATGTCATCAAAATTAGCCCAACAAAAATGTCCGGAATTAATATTTGCTCCCTCACGTTTTGAAGTCTACAAAAAGGTGTCTCAGCAGATTAGAGATATATTTTTTCAATATACAGATTTAGTTGAACCGTTATCTTTAGATGAGGCATTTTTAGATGTTACACAAAACCATAAGAATATGGAGTTTGCTATGGATATTGCTAAAGAAATCAAAGAAAAAATTCTTCTGGAAACTTCCTTAACGGCTTCAGCAGGTGTTTCATTTAATAAGTTTCTAGCTAAAATAGCTTCAGATTATAATAAACCCAATGGGCTATTCATTATAACCCCACAAAAATCAGAAAAATTTATTGAAAAACTAACTATCGAAAAATTTTTTGGAATAGGGAAAAAGACAGCAGAGAAAATGCACCGCTTAGGAATAAATACAGGTTGGGATTTAAAACAGAAAACGGAAGAAGAGCTTATAAATTGGTTTGGAAAGATAGGAAAACAATATTATCTTAATGCTAGAGGTAAAGATAATCGAGAAGTAAATCCTAACAGGATAAGAAAATCTGTGGGAGCAGAAAATACATTTATGTATGATACAGATTCTTTACCTAAACTTTATAAAGAGCTGGGAATTATAGCACAAGAGGTAATACAAAGAGTAAAAAAAAGTTCTTTTAAAGGAAAGACCGTAACCTTGAAAATTAAATATTCCGACTTTAAATTAATTTCTAAAAGCAAAACGCATATAACTTATATAAATGAATACACACTTTTATATAAAATCGCTTTAGAACTCCTCAGTGAAGTAGAATTATACAATAAAGTGCGCCTTATTGGTTTAAGCATTAAAAACTCTAAAATAAAAACAGAACAATTTATTAAAGAAGGATATCAGTTTAAAATACCTTTTAAAGAGTTTAAATAAATAAATTTTTATTAGTATTTTTATTTGCTATATAATTAGAAATATGAATATAGAAGAATTAAGAGAATTTTGTCTTTCAATAAAAGGTGCCTCTGAAAGTTTTCCTTTTGACGAATATACCTTAGTATTTAAGGTAATGAATAAAATGTTTTTATACTTCTCTCTTTCACCTAAAAACAATGAATTTTTTGCTAATATGAAATGTGACCCGGAAAAATCAGAAGAATTAAGAGAACAATATGACGGAATAGATTTTGGATATCATTCAGATAAAAAATATTGGATATCTGTGTATTTAAATAAAGATGTACCAGATCCTTTAATTAAAGATTTAATTAATCATTCCGTAAGTGAAGTAATAAAAAAATTACCTATAAAAAAACAAAATGAATATAATAATGAAATATGAAAAAAAACGTTAAATAAAAGATAACTTAATAGAAAAAATTCATTTAATTATGGTAATCATTTTTCTTTTTTTTCTTTTTTGTAGTTTTATCTTTTTCTCCGTTTATAGCCCTTTCCCTTTTTATTTTTATATATTTTTCAAATTGTTCAGGAAGTAATATTTCTTTAAGCTTGGAATCGATTTCTCTGTCATTGTTTTCAATCATAAATCTTAATTCAGTAGCGTCGGTACCCTTATCTATAGCCGATTTTATTTTCTTATTACTTTCCATATATATATCATACAGTTCAAGTTTCTGAAAGTCATCCAAACTTACATCTTTATCTAAGGTTTCCAGTTGTTTATCAGTAAGGTCCTTCACATCTAGTTTTGGGTTGTCCTGAGCAATTAAGAAAAAACTTAAACAAAAAGTGAAAATAAATGAAAAAATACAGATTTTATTATTCATAAATATATGATTTAAACATCCTAAAATTACTAAAATAAATTTATCTATTTAGTTTTAGTTGAAATTTATATTTTTACAATCGCTTATATAAAGTAAATTTCAATGAATTCAATTTTAAAAATTAAAAAGAAATTAGCAGATTATTGTGTCTATCAAGATCGAAGTCATTGGGAAGTAGAAAAAAAAATAAAAGAAGCTTCTTATTTAAATGAAGAAGAAAAAGGGGAAATTATTATATGGCTGATTCAAAATAATTTTTTGAATGAAGAAAGATTTGCTAAAGCTTACGTAAAAGGAAAATTTAATCAGAAACAATGGGGAAGAAATAAAATAATTATAGGATTAAAACAAAAAAGAGTACCTGAGAAATTAATAGATATTGCATTAAATGAAATTGATGAAGAAGCATACCAAGCAACCTTAGAAATAGTTGCAGATAAAAAATGGAATTCACTAATTGAAAATACAGCCATTTCCAAAAAAAAGAAACTTATATCATTTCTTATTCAGAAAGGATATGAAAATCAATTAATTTATGATTTAATAAAAATTAAATATTATGATTAATTATTTCAACTAGCTCATGCACAGGTTTTACTCCACTTTCCCGCCATTTTAGTTTTCCATTTTTAAATAATAATAGTGTAGGAACCGATTGTATTTGATAAAAATTTGCCAATCCAGGATTTTTATCAATATCAATTTTTATAATATTAGCATTATTTCCTACTTTATTTTTTACTTCTTTTAGCATGGGAGCCAAAGTTTTACAAGGTCCACACCATTCCGCGGAAAAATCTACTAGTACAATTTTATTTTTATTAATTATTTCTGAAAAATTTCCCATATCCAATCAATTTTTATTACATCCCCTCAAAAATCAATCCTATTTATACAATATGACAAAAATCTCAATACGTAATTATCTAGGGAGTAATTATTTTTGATAAGCACCTAGATTAGGGTTTATAGTTCTGGATACACCATTTATATCTTTAGGAATAGCAATAGAATAGGTTAAATTACCTTTACCTATAGCTGGCGAGGCAGGTTTTAGATTTAATTTAGGATTATTATATCCGGTTTTATAAAAAAGAGGGTTTTGATTAACTATTATATCTTTAAAATTTGGATTTCCTTGAATAGTTATTTTGTCTGAATTGTTTCTAATAAGATTTGTATCAAAAGTATAGTTAAAAGTCGCATTTTTATTGATATCCATAAATAAGCTATTAGAGTTTCGAGTCCAAAGAATACAGTTTTTGAAAATAATATTTAATGGGTTATAAGAAATGCTTCCTTTATTAGAATAATAATTTGAAAGATAAACGGCATATCCCGGAGATAAATTTAAATTCCAATAGTTTGAAAATGTACAATGTGTGAAATCATAGTTACCGCCATTTTCTATAATTAAGTCACTTTTGCCACAATTATTCATTACTATATTTTCCCCTTTTATAGATCCTTTTATAGAATGAATTCCGGCATCCATAAAATTTACAATTTGAGAATTAAAAATATTTAACTCAGAATTTTTTTCTAAAAATAACCCTTGATTACCACCTTTTATAATAGCATAGTTTATATTGGCTTTAGTATTTTCCATTAAATGAATTTTATTCCAGTTAGCAGGTAGTGTATCATGTTCAATATCATGTCTGTCGCCACGTATTAATACTTTTTCATTTAAAGTTCCGTTAATAATAAGTTGGCATCCTTTATCTATTATTAAAGCCGCATTTTTATGTAAATATATCTTCGTGCCCTTATTTATAGTGAGCTTGGATCCATTAACAATTTTCAAGTTTCCATATATTACTTTAGATTTAGAACTATCCCATATCACATTAGATTTGATTTCTTTAGTACCGGAAGTAGAAAAATAAAAATCAGCATTTTCAACTAAAGAAATAAGTTTAACTTTTTGTATGTTTCCTACAGTTTCAAAAATAAGATTTTCATCAACTAAAGCAGTAGGAGAGGTTATAGTTTTCGGTGCTAATTCAATAAAAATATAAAGACTATCGTGAGCACGTAAGGAGACATTTTGAAAATTGTTATTATTGGCATTTCCTCCGGAAACACCGTCTACATTAATTTTAAATTGTGAGTCTAAATTTTTTTCCAGATAAATTCTGGGTATAGTAACATCTTCGTTTTGTTGGTTATAAACTTTTAAGACATAAGTATTTGAACGATTTTCAGAAAACACAGTATCTAGTATCAAGGTGTCTTTGGAAAATCGTAGGGGTTGACTGGCTAAATCGTAATTGTAATCATCCCGGCAAGAAAAAAAAATAATACTGATTAATAATATACAAACTACAGAATATAATTTTTTCATGGTATGATAATAAAAAAATTTATAATAAATGTTACTTAAAGTTAAAACTTATAACCTATGCTTAAAATTAATGAATTTTGTTTTTTTTCAAGTTGAAATTGTTGTCCGGAATGCTTATTTATAAATTTTGTTTCATTATCATTAAATCCGAACTCATATCTAACGTCGAATGTAAAAGAAGAAATATCTAAACCAGTTCCTACCTGTCCGGCCAATGAAAAATCATCAGTTTTTGTTTTTTTTATACCTTTTAGAGAAATTCCTTCATTTAAAGAAGTAGAAAAAACAGGTCCGGCGTATATTCGGCCTATTCCCAAAAAATTATGACCTACAAGCACAGGTATATCCAACCTGTTCGAATGAGCAGTAAAATCTCCTTGAGAAAAAGAATTAAAATCTGTTTTCATTGAAGAAAAATATATTTCAGGTTGTAAAAACCAGTTTAAAAAATGAATTCTGCTATAAGCTCCCATATGCCATCCAATATTATTTTTTGCATGACTTTCTTTAATATCAGTTACTAAATTTTTTAAATTTCCATCATATCCAAAAGCCATTCCACCTTTAATACCAAAATTTATTTGAGAAAAGCACACAGTAGGAATTATTAGTAAAATAAGTATAGAAAAACCTTTTTTCATAAGAATGTTTTTAAATGAAAATTTTTCAAAGATAATTAATAATTATTATATTTGAACTAATATTAAATTATAAGATAATTATGGAAATTGTATATTATGGTCACGGCTGTTTTTGCTTTAAGACAAGCACATCAAAAATTATTATAGATCCTTTTATTACAGCTAATGAATTAGCTAAAGAAATAAATATAAATGATATTAAAACAGATTATATTTTTCTTACCCATGCTCATTTTGATCATATTTTAGATGTAGAAGCTATTGCAAAAAATAATGATGCAACTATATTGGCTAATGTAGAAATAGCAAGGCATTATGAAAAATTGGGATTTAAAGTTATCCCAATGAATATAGGAGGAGTTAAAAAATTTGATTTTGGAAGAGTTAAAATGGTTTCGGCAGTTCATAGTTCTACTTTTCCAGATGGAATGTATGGAGGATTGGCAGCTGGGTTTCTAATGAAAATGGACGGAAAAGTAGTCTATTTTTCAGGCGATACTGCATTAACTCAGGATATGAAAAATCTTCCTTACGTATACGGTTATATTGATGTAGCTATATTACCTGTAGGAAATACTTTCACAATGGGTGTTTATGATGCAGTAGCAGCTGCAAAATTTGTTAAAACCCGTAATGTGATAGCATCTCATTATGATACTTTTCCGGAAATTAAAGTTCACAAAGAAAAAGCCAAACATGCTTTCTTGGCTGATGAAAAACATCTTACTTTTTTACCTATAGGAGGCTCTATTGATATTTCTAAATTTGTTTAATCTAAATAAAATATTATACTTTTGCTATAAAATCATTTAAAATTGAGTTTTGTAGCTTAACGATTATGAATAGTTTATTGAAAAAAATTGAGACGCCATTTGATAGTATACCGTTTGAAAATATAAACCAAGAAGACTTTAAATCTGCAATAGAATGGGCAATCAAAGAATCAAAAGAAGAAATACAAAAAATAATTGATAATACAGAACCACCTGGTTTTATCAATACTATAGTTGCCTTAGAAAATAGCGGTAAAAAGCTTAATATTATTTCAGCTGTTTTTTTTAATCTAAATTCAGCTGAAACCAATGATTATCTACAGAATTTAGCTCAGGAAATATCTCCTATGCTTGCAGAATATAGCAATGATATTATTTTAAATGAAAAACTGTTTGAAAAAATAAAAATAGTTTATGATACAACCCTTAAATCTAAGCTAACTCAAGAAGAATATAGATTACTAGATAAAACATATAAAGATTTTTATAAAAATGGGGCGCTACTATCTAAAGAAGATAAGCAGAAATTAAGGGAAATTTCTAACGAATTAGCAACTCTTACCGTAAAATTTGGTCAAAATGTATTGAGAGATACAAATGATTATATTTTACATCTTAAAAATGAAAAGGACTTAGAGGGTCTACCCGATTTAATTATTAGCATGGCTCGGGAGGAAGCAAAAAAAAGGAAACTAGACGGATGGGTTTTTACTTTACATTTTCCTAGTTATGTTCCATTTTTAAAATATTCTAAACATAGAGAGTTACGTAAAGAAATTTACATAGCATCTATGCAAAAAGGATTCAAAGATAATGAAAATAATAATGAAAAAATTATTCACCAGATTGTAGAGTTAAGACAGCAAAAAGCAGAGTTATTAGGATACAGCACTTATGCAGATTTAATTTTACAAGAAAGAATGGCTTCTAGTCCTAAGATTGTTTTAGATTTTCTTTTAGATCTTTTGAATAAAGCAAAGCCTTTTGCTGAAAAAGAGGTAAGTGAGTTGAAAGAATTGGCAGTGCAAGATGGAATTAATGAAATAATGGCTTATGATCATGCATATTATGCAGAAGTTTTACGAAAAAATAAATATGATTTATCAGAGGAAGAATTAAAACCTTACTTTCCCCTGAAACAGGTATTAAAAGCAGCCTTTGATGCGGCTAATAAATTATATGGATTATCTTTTAAAAAAAGGAATGATATCCAAAAATACCACCCCGAAGTAGACGTTTATGAAGTTTTAAATGAAGAGAAAAAAACATATGCGCTATTATATACAGATTTTTTTCCTCGTGAAGGGAAACGGGCTGGTGCATGGATGACTCAATATAAAGGGCAGTACAAAACTTTACAAGAGAATATAAGACCACATATTTCTATAGTTTGTAATTTTTCTCAGTCTAATGGAGATATTCCATCCTTACTTACTTTTTCAGAAGTAACTACATTATTTCATGAATTTGGTCATGCACTTCATGGTATTTTAGCAAACACAACATTTGAGTCTTTATCAGGTACTAATGTATATTGGGATTTTGTGGAATTACCATCTCAATTTATGGAGAATTTCTGCTATGAAAAGGAATTTCTAGTTACTTTTGCTAAACATTTCCAAACCGGAGAGGTATTAGAAGAAGATAAAATAGATAAAATAGTAGCTTCAGCAAATTTTTTACAAGGTTATCAAACCTTAAGGCAAATAGGTTTCGGTTTATTGGATATGGCATATCATACAAATCAATTAAAACCTTCCGATTCTATTGAAGATTTTGAAGAAAAACACATAAAGAAAACTCAGTTATATACTCATATTAAAAAAACTGCTATTAGCCCATCCTTTTCTCATATTTTTCAAGGCGGATATGCTGCTGGATATTATTCTTATAAATGGGCGGAAGTTTTAGATGCTGATGCATTTAGTTTTTTTAAAGAAAATGGAATTTTTGATTCTGAAACTGCAGATAAATTTAAAACTTTATTAAGTAAAGGCGGAACTGATGATCCTATGGAGCTGTATATTGCATTTAGAGGACGAAGGCCTCAGCCGGAAGCATTGCTTAAAAGAGCAGGCTTAATTACCCAAGATGTTTGATATATTTATAAAAGCCCTTCATCAGCAAAGCTTAAATAAGAAGATTGTGTAATAATTAAATGATCTATAAGTTTAATATTTAAGAGATTACCTCCATCTCTTATTTCTTGGGTAAGTTGTAGATCAGCTTTACTAGGTTGAGTATTTCCTGATGGATGGTTATGAGAAATAATTAATGATACGGCGTTGAGTTCTAAAGCTTGTTTAAAAATTAACCGCATATCTACTACAGTTCCAGTAATGCCTCCTTGAGATATTTTTTCTTTATGTAGAATAGTATGTGATTGATTTAGAAAGACGACCCAAAACTCTTCTATCATATTATCACCAATAATTGGATGTAATAATTTAAAAGCATCTTTAGAAGAAGAAATTTTTTCTTTTTTCAGGGCTTCTTGTAAAGATTTTCTTCTTCCAATTTCTAAAGAAGTTATTATTTCAATAGCTTTTACTTTTCCAATACCATTAAATTTGCAGAGGTCTTTAATTGATAGTTTAGCTAATTCATTCCAATTACCATTTACAGAAGATAAAATTCTTTGAGATAAATGTATACTGCTTTCTTTTTTAGAACCACTACCGATAATAATTGCCAATAATTCTGCATCAGAAAGAGAATTTTTGCCTTTAATTAGAAGTTTTTCTCTAGGTCGGTCATCTTCAGCAAGAGATTTTATATTCATGTCAAGTACAGTTTAAATTAATTAAAAATTATCCTAAACTTTGGAGATCTTTTTGTAAATATATGATAGCAGATGAAGAAGGGAATGGATGCTCCTTAAGTGAATATTTGATTATTTCTTCCTGTAGTGTTTTTCCTGTAGACTCCTCATTTAAAGATTGTGAAATTTCATTAATAAGTAATTGGGTTGCATTCTTAGCTGAAAAAATAATTTTCCATGTTTCAGGATGAATATAAACTTGTTGTGCTAAATTATGATCAAATTCATTTTGTATAGTTTCAATTAAAGAATATTCGTATCTCTTTAAATCTTGAGTAATGGGAATTCTTTTGACTAAGGCAGTGGGTTTTATACGTTCTAAGAATAATACCATTCTTTCATAAGCTTGTAATTTATTGGGTAGAATTTGATGTAAGTTTTGTTGTTTTAATTCAAAATCCCTTTTTTCTTTTTCTGAATTACAATATCTATTAAAAAGATAAATAAATGTACCTATTATAATTATCAAAATAAAAATATATGATAAAATAAATAAATAAGTAAATTCCATATAACTATTTTTTACAAAAATAATATATTCTGTATTGTAAAGGAAGTATTTTTAAAATAAATATAATAATAAAAAATTTAATACTAACAATGAATATTCAATTTAATTATTTGTATTTGAACATTCTAAGTATATGGCTTGTAATAAAAAAGAATGTAAAAAATGTATTAAATCCCAAATGGATAAAATTATTTAAAAAAATCATTTGGTAGTTAAAGATATTTATTATAGTTTTGCACACGCAAATTCCTCCTTAGCTCAGTTGGTTAGAGCATCTGACTGTTAATCAGAGGGTCGCTGGTTCGAGCCCAGCAGGAGGAGCCTTGGTTTAAAGGGTTGTAGTTTACTACAACCCTTTTTTATATTTATGGTAATTAAAACAAACTATTTTAAATTTAAATTTATATTAAATTCATAGATGAAAATTGATTTAATAATTAATAAATTTAGATTAATATTTTAACAGATTTTCAAATTTTTTTTGTGTTTGTTAGATAATATGTTAATACTTCTTCTACAAAAAAAGATATTGTATATTTTATTGTTATAAAATAAAGCTTATGTTATGTAATAATTGTATAATAAATGTAATTTTTTATGTTTGTATATCCAAAAAATATCATATATTTGAATCGATAAAAAAAGGGCATTGATCTGAGAGATCAACACCCTTTCAAGTTTTGTTACTATATGTTTATTATGATTATTTATGAAATATAGATTTTTTTGACGCTTAAACCTATTAAATAATAAAATAAAACATCATTAAGTAACATTTGTACACTTATGTTTGATTTTTAAATAAGGTTAATTTTAGGTTTAATGGCTTTACATTAAGCCTAAAAGTTTAATCTTGTAGCAAAGGTAATGCAGCATGTACTTCATTCCTTACGGATTTCCGTAAAAAAGAGCATTAAATTAAAAGAAGAAAATTGGGTTAGTATTTTTATATAAATCCTAATTCAATAACAATGCCTAAAAGTTGTTTAGTGTCTTTAGCATCAAAAGATTCTCGTAAAAATGCCAACCTTTTTTCAATAGAACTCTCACTATTAGGACTTATATGTTTTTCCTTTAAATATAATTCTACTTGTTTTTGGGTAAATCCCTGAGATAATAATTTAAGTAGATTTATATCATATTCACTAAACTCATAAACATGACTTTGTTTAGATTCTTTGTTGTCATGAGAAATATATGTTTGGTTATTGTTAATTGCAATGATAGCTTTTTTTAGTTCTTTAGAATCGTCTCTTCCTTTAGTAACAAATCCGTTAATTTGATAATCATCGAACATTGATTTGATTTTGTAAAATCTATTTTCGATCGAAAAGACTATAATTTTAAGATGAGGTTGTTCTTTTTTTGCTTCTTTTATTAATTCTTCTCCTCCAGATATTCTTTGTTCTCTGTAATCAGAAGCGAAAGATAAATCAGTAATTAATAAATCATAAGGATCCTGATCCAATAGAGCCCTTTGTATTTTTAACAGAGCGTCGTCGCAATAAAACACCTGATCAATTATAGGTATTATATTTAACTCTTCTATGGTTCTTTTTACTCCAAGGCTATAGCTATCAAAATCTTCTGCAATGAGTATCTTTCTGAACATATTATTATCTATTTTTGTAAATTTATGATAATTTTTACAGAAAATCCCTTTTTATATTCAATATTATATAAAATTTTTCCATTGATTGTGTTTATGCGATTTTCTATGTTTTTTAATCCTTTACCTGGTTTCCAGTTCTTGGAAGATGATATACCCACACCATTATCAAAATAATCAATTATCAAAACTTTATTTTTTTCTTTAAATTTTAAAGTAACTAAACTCGACCAGCTATGTTTTTTCATATTAGTCATAAGTTCTATTATAACGTAATATAATTCCTCCTTTATTTTAATTGAAATATCTTCCCATATCAATTTACTATTTCCTAAAAGTATAATTTTCGTGTCCTTTTTTCCATAAGGTTGAAGCATGTCTTTCAAGAGATTTGCAAAATCATTTTTCAAGTCTGTCTTAAACTCTGATTCATGAGATATATTTCTAGATCTGTTATAAAGTTCTTCTAAATTATTTATGATTTTTGATGAATTAAGGTCAGAATTATTTTCCAGTTGAATCATTAAGTAATAAATTCCGTTGGCTACTTCATCATGGACTTTTTTGGAATATTTAATTTCAGTTTTATGTACTTCCTCCAATTTTTCCTGTTTAAACTTTTCCTTTCTCCTTTTATACCATGTTATTAAAATAATTAAAATTATAATTGTAACTCCTGTTATTGAAAATACTAATACTCGTTGTTTAAGAATTTGATAATTTTTTTGGGCATTTAAAGCTTTAAGTTGTAAATTTTCTTCTTTATTTTTTTCAACTTCATAGCGTATTAAAGCAAATTGATTTTTTGCCTTACTTCTTTTAGTTTGTATACTATCATTAAGATGAAAATAGGAAACAAAGTGTTTTTTTGCTTCTGAAGGGTTTTCTAATAATGTTAGCTTTTGTAATGCTTCTAATTGATCATCTGGAGTGCCCACTTTTTTTGCTATTTTATACATAAGTTTTGCATGATAAACAGCTTTTAAAGGATTTGTTTTAGCGAAGTATCTTGAAAGATGTGAGTGGTTGGCTATTTGTCCTTGTAAATCATTTTCTTTTTCCCGTATTTTTAAAGTTTTAATAAGCTCGGGCTCTGCATTGTATTTAGGGTTGTTCAGCCATTTTGCATAAGCAAGATTATCTTCAATTTTAGCTAGAATAATTGGGTGATTGTATAATTCAGGTTCTGTTTCAAGTAATTTTGTTAATTGTTTAATAGCACTATTATATTCTTTATTCTTTAAATATATGACAGCTTGATTGTTTTTGATGGATAGTATGTCAAGTTTGTTTACTGTATAATTTAGGGATTTTGTATAGTAATCAATTGCCTGAGCATAATCTTTTTGTTCTGTTTTAGAAATAGCTAAGCAATTGTAAACAGAAGAAATAAAAGAATTATATTCCGGAGATTTCAAATATTTTAACGCTTCTACTGCAGTCTCTTCACTTCCAAAGTAATCTCCTTCATTAGCTTGTAGAATAGCCATATTGATTAAATTAACCCCAATATGGGAAGAATCTTTCTGAATCAGAAATTCTTCTTTTGAATGATTAAAATAATAAAATGCACTATCACTGATATTTTTGTTAAGATAATAATACCCAACTTCAAAATATATTTTTCCTAATAATAAAGAATTTTTATCTGATCGGGCATTTTTGATGTCATTAAAAACTTCTTTAAAATTATTATCATTATATTGATGTATCTTTAAATTGTTGGAGGTTTCAGAAGGGTTTAAAATAGAGACAGGTGAATCACAAGAATATAAAATGAAAAATATATAACAAAATAAATTTATTTTTTTAAAGATGGAAAGTAAAGAAAAATTATTTTTATTTAAACCAAACATAATTAAACAAAGATAAAGAATTTGATTTTATTAAAAAAGAATAGTATAAAGATAAAAAAATAGATACTAACTCTTATTAGTATCTATTTTTTTTAGGTTTTTTAAGATCTTACAAAATATATTTTAAGGCTGTTGAATTATAAGATCATTATAAGCATAATAGTATAATTTTCTTTTAAAAGAAATTTTTCTACCAATTAGGTCTCCTAGGTAATTGTATAAGTTCCCCGGTAGTACTAACCTTTTTGTTATCAAGTTTGTTATCAAGTCTTCTAGGCAACTGAATAAGTTCACCACTTGTATTAACCTCTTTATTATCAAGTTTGTTATCAAGTCTTCTAGGCAACTGAATAAGTTCACCACTTGTATTAACCTCTTTATTATCAAGTTTGTTATCAAGTCTTCTAGGTAACTGAATAAGTTCACCACTTGTATTAACCTTTTTGTTATCAAGTCTTCTAGGCAACTGAATAAGTTCACCACTGGTTTCAGCGGCTTGAATTTTTTGTTGGGATCCTTTTGATATTTCTCCATCAGTAAGATCGTTATAATCCTCTCCAACACAGGATATTACTCCTAAACTGGAAATAAGAATTCCGATAAGTAAAATTTTTTTCATTTTTATTCAACTTTAAATTTTAACATTAGCGTGCTTACTTTAATGGTTATAAAGTAAGATCACACCCAATATCTCGGGATAATTAAGAAATTAGTTAATAGCTGACATAATAAATATCCCGATATAATTAATATTAGCTACTTTTTATTCCTTTATTTAATTCATTTTGTACATTTGCTACATAGCCATTCAATTGAATTATTTACAAAGTAAAAGAGTTAAGTCCAAAAAATATGGACAATGTAAAGACTTTTGAGGGACAAATTAATATTATGTTATATTGAGAATAAAAATCATTATTTTATGATATATTTATTGTTTAAAAAAAGATTTAGAGACAGAATTAAATCTGGTTTAATTTATGGAATATCAAGAGGTAATGAGACAGATTATTTTTTTAGCTTTTTCTAAAGCTGAAAAAGAAACTTTGCAAATATTAAAAACCCCACTTTCTAAACATATTTCGCATGAAATTGAAATCCATTATAAAGTTTATATTAGTGAAAAAACATTTATAAGATATTACGATAAATTTATAAATGAAAAGGAAGGTTCAACAGCTAATCCAAATAGACGTATAATAGATTTTTTATGTAAATATATTGGGTTTGAAAGTCTTATAGATTTTTATAATAAAGTTTATATAAACAAGGATTCTTCTTTGTAAAAAAGTGTGGCTTAAATATTGTAAAGTTTAAATAATATCAATTTTTTAGGTATAATATTTTCCCTAAAAAATTGATATTTTATACTTTGCTTATTACTTTGAAAAAGTATACATAACATTTACTTTTCAAAAGATTTAATAACTTTGCAAATATGCCAGATATAATTCATTTACTTCCAGATAATGTGGCTAATCAAATAGCAGCAGGAGAAGTAGTCCAAAGGCCTGCATCTGTGGTTAAAGAATTGTTGGAAAATGCTATAGATGCTGGAGCTACTCAAGTTATATTAATAGTAAAAGAAGCCGGTCGAAATTTGATTCAGGTCGTGGATAATGGTATAGGGATGAGTGTAACAGATGCCCGAATGGCATTTGAACGGCATGCTACATCAAAAATATCAAAAACAGAAGATATATTCCATATACAAACCAAAGGTTTTAGAGGAGAAGCACTAGCCTCAATTTCTGCTGTGGCCCAGGTAGAACTTAAAACTAAAAAAAACGAGGAAGAAATAGGTACACATGTGGTAATAGAAGGAGGAGAATTTATAACCCAAAAACCTATTAATACCGCAACTGGAACAGTTTTTTTAGTAAAAAATTTATTTTTTAATGTACCTGCTCGTAGAAAATTTTTGAAATCTAATTCTGTTGAATTAAGGCATATATTAGATGAATTTCATAGGGTAGCCTTAGCACATGAAACAGTACAATTCCAATTATTTAATAATGAAGAAGAATTGTTTAGGTTACGTTCGGGGGGAGTATTACAACGAATATCTGAAATTTTTGGACGTAAAATTCAGCATCAATTAATTCCTGTTTCAGAACAACTAGAGTGGATCCGTTTAAGTGGGTTTATAGGAAAACCGGAAAGTGCGAAAAAAATAAGAGGAGAACAATTTTTCTTTGTAAATTATCGTTTTTTTAAATCAAATTATTTAAATAAAGCTGTACAAGATGCTTTTGAAAATTTGATTCCGTCAAAATATTTACCGTCATTTTTTATATATATAGAGATTGATCCTGAAAAAATTGATGTAAATATACATCCTACTAAAACAGAAATTAAGTTTGAAGATGAGTCCTCTATTTATATGTTGTTAAGAACTACAATAAAAAAATCTTTAGGAGTATATAATGTTGCTCCCAGTTTGGATTTTGATCAGAATCCGGAGTGGAGTAATTTAAGTTCTGTAAACAAAAATACCTCTATAACAGAACCTAAAATCAAAATTAATCCTACATATAATCCTTTTGAAGAAAAAAAAATTATTACATCCAAAGAAAAGATAAATTTACAAGAACTTTATGCTTCATCAAGAAAGGAAATATTATCTCCTGAAATATTTGATTTACCTAACCCTCCTTTAATAGAAGAACAATCTTTATTAAGGCTTTCAAATGGAAGATGGGTCATAGAGAAGGAAAATAAATTATGGTTTTTAGATCCTTATAGAATACATCAGACTGTATTATATGAAAATCATTTAAAAAATTATAAAGGGAATGCTTTAAGCCAGCAGTTATTATTCCCTATAAATCGTCCAGTATATGATATGGAAAAAGAAAAATTAGATTCTATCAAAACCCCTTTATTTGCTTGTGGTTTTGATATGGATATAGAATCTGATATTGTAACGATTACTGCAATTCCTTCAGATGTTCCTCAAGAGAAGGTAATTGATATTATAGATGATTTATTAATGGAGCTTTCTGACCATTCTGAAGATGAATTTTCTACATTTTTTAGTAAATCTGTTTCTAAAGTTTCAGCCAAAAAAAGAAATGAATTTATCCAACCTTCACAGTTTTATCCTATATGGAAAAATTTTGAGTCTTTAGGGTGTCCAAAATATAATCCATTTGGAAAGAAAAATTTTGAACAAACTGTTATTATTGATTTTGATTAATTAATTTTTTGCTAATGAATAGAGTAATACCACCGGTAACTAAAAATTTATTAATATTAAATACTATTTTTTTCGCTGCGCGATATATATTGGGAATGAATGGCATAGATTTAGACGTAATTTTTGCATCTTTTTTTCCTTTTTCTCCAAATTTTCATTGGTATCAGACTATTTCTCATATGTTTATGCATGGAGGATTTGCTCATTTTTTCTTTAATATGTTTTCTTTATGGATGTTTGGTTCTGCAGTTGAACAGGCATTAGGAACAAAAAAATACTTAATCTTATATTTTGTTTGCGGCCTAGGGGCATTTGCTCTGTTTAATCTAGTTAATTTTTTTGAATTTAAGCATTTATATGATTCTTTACTTGCTGAAAATATTCCTTTAAATGAAGTTGGGCAATATTCTAAATTAAGTATTTATAGCTCAGATAACGATATTCAGAGAATGGGTACACAATGGTTAACTACTTTACCCAAAAATACAAATTATAATATAGCGAGTAGGTTTTATTTAAATTTAGTAACACCTTTGTTAGGGGCTAGTGGTGCTATTTATGGTGTTTTAGTGGCTTTTGGAGTTATGTTTCCCAATTCTGTTTTAATGTTGATATTTCCCCCTATTCCTATGAAAGCTAAATATTTTATACCTATAATGGTATTAATAGAATTATTTCTGGGTGTAAAAGAAGTTCAGGGTGATAATGTAGCTCATTTTGCACATTTAGGTGGAGCAGTATTTGGTTTTTTCTTAACACGTTATTGGGTGAAAAATAGATATAGGTGGAATTAAAAAAAGAAGTTTTTTATGTATAATGATTGGATAAATAAAATAAAATACTATTATAGAAGTGGTACAGAAGGAGTAAAAATAATCTACATATTTATAATTTCTTCTTTTGTTTACTGGATTTTCAATTTTATTTTGATGAATCTAACAGGTTTCTCATTAGAACCAGTAATTTTTTTGTCAGCAGATAAATTTATCCCTTATATTTGGACACTTTTTACTTTTCCTATAGTGCAAAAAAATCTTTGGGATTTATTTTTTGCCATGATAATGTTATATTTTACAGAAAAGATTTTTAGAATTTATTTCAATGGAAATAGTTTTATTAAATTTTTTGTTTTAGGAAATATTTTCGGTGGAATAATTTTTTTATTATCTAGTTTACTTACCGGATATACTTATATTTTTTTAAATGGTGCTATTGTTGGGATATATAGTGTGCTATTTGCTGTTATATCTTATAATCCTAGAATGCCGGTTTCTTTATTTCCATTACCCGTTCAGTTTCCAATTTATGTATTAGGGATAATTTTTATAGTATTAGATGCTTTTTCATCTTTGAGTTCATCATCTCTTACAATGAATGTATTTATAGCAAGGATAGCTGCAGCAGCTTTCGGTTTTTTTTACATGAAATCATTTCAGACAGGAAATGATTTTTTAGGAAAAATAGTTCCTAATTTTAATACTTTCTACAAAATATTTTCGTTTATCAAAGTAAGGATTTTTTCTTCTAAAAACAGAAAAAAAGAAAAAATTCAATATCAATCAACCAAATCAGGTGTTCATACAAATAAAAATTTTAATGAAAATAAAATAGAAAATCAGAAAAAAATAGATGCTATCTTAGATAAGATATCTAAATATGGATATGAAAACCTTACAAAAGAAGAAAAAGAATTTCTATTTAATTCTTCTAAAAAATTATGATATTTATTACACATAATAAAAAAAACTATTTATTTTTTAGTTTACATTGTATAATAGCTTTATTGTTATGTATAGTATATCTTAATAAAATAGTCCAGCCCAAAGATTTTCCATATTTGGGGCTTATTTCTTTGATATTTCCCATTTTATTTATTTTTCATCTTTTATTTACAATAATGTGGTTAATAAAAAGAGAATTGATATTCATACCTTTTTTATTATTTACGATTTTTTTACTTTTTCCTATAAAAAAATACATACATTTTGGAAATAAAATCATTGCAAATAAGACATCAAAAAAGCAATTTAAAATTTTAACTTATAATATTCGTTATGCCAACGAAAGTAAGGATTTAAGGGCTTTAGAAGATTCTGTAATAAAACGAGATGTAGATATAGCTTTTTTTCAAGAAATATATACGAGACAGTGGAGGTCTAAAGAAACATTTTTAGTGGATAGGTATAATGCTGTATTTGATTTGGTAGCAATTTCTTCAAAATATCCTATAATTAATAAACAAAAGATAATTCTTCCGGGAAATGGTTATGCTTGTTTGGCAGATATTCAAAAAGACGAATCCATAATCAGGTGTATAAATATTTATTTAGAGCCTATGTTTTTAACAAAAAATATATTTAGAATAGAAAAAGTAGATGATGCTAAAGATAAAACAAAGGTTGTTGTTGAAAAATTGTCAACAGGATATAAAAAACATCAGGTTCAAATAGATTTATTAATTAAATATATAAAAGAGTCTCCTTATCCTACTATTGTTTGTGGAGATTTAAATTCAGTACCTCTATCTTATGAATATTTTCATGTAAAAGGAAATATGTTAGATGTTTTTGAGTTATGTGGATCAGGCTTAGGAATGTCCTTTTATGATTATTTTTATCCAATAAGAATTGATTATATATTTACGAGTCCCGATTTTATTCCTAAAAGCAGTTATGTAAATAAAAATATAAAATTTTCAGATCATTATCCGGTTTTTGCTTTTTTACAATTAAAATAATTCGTTTAAAAAATTATCAAATAAAATAAAATTAATGGTTATTCTATAAATATTATAAATTTGTATCAGTTTATTAAACATAAATAAGGTGCAAAACAATAATTCAATTACGGCTAAATTTACTTTCGTAGGTTTAATTGTTACCATGGGGATTGTATTTGGAGATATTGGTACTTCTCCATTATATGTGATGAAGGCCATAGTAGCCGTAGGTAAAGGTAGAATAAATCAGGACTTTGTAGAAGGAGCTCTTTCATGTATTATATGGACATTAACTCTTCAGACTACTGTAAAATATGTATTAATTGCATTAAAAGCAGATAATAATGGAGAAGGGGGAATATTAGCACTTTATTCACTAGTGAAAAAATTAAAAAAAAAATGGCTTTATATTGTTGCAATTTTAGGGGCAGCAGCTTTAGTTTCTGATGGAGTTATTACCCCGTCAATGACCATTGTTTCTGCTATAGAAGGATTGAAAATTTATAATCCTCATACTCCGGTTATATTTATAACCCTTTTAATTTTAATGGTATTATTTGTTGTTCAGCAATTTGGAACTCAATCGATAGGGAAATTTTATGGACCAATAATGTTTTTATGGTTTATAATGTTGGCTATTTTAGGAATTATAGAAGTTATCCCTCATCTTTACATATTTAAAGCTATAAATCCGTATTACGCAGTTAGGCTTATCATAACAGAACCAGAAACTCTTGTTATTATGGGGGCGGTTTTCCTTTGTACCACAGGAGCAGAAGCATTATATTCAGATTTAGGACATTGTGGAATAAAAAATATAAGAATTAGTTGGTTCTTTGTTAAGACTTGTTTAATATTAAATTATTTGGGGCAAGGAGCTTGGATTCTTTCAAATCCAGCGGAAGCAAATAGTGGAGGGAATCCTTTTTTTATGATGATGCCCCATAGTTTTTTAGTAATAGGGGTTACAATGTCCACTTTAGCCGCAATTATTGCAAGTCAGGCTTTAATAACAGGGTCTTATACTATTTTTAGTGAGGCTATGTCATTAGACTTTTGGCCTAGGCAGCGTATAGAATATCCTTCTTACCAAAAAGGTCAAATGTATATACCGGCAATAAACTGGGGTTTATTGATTTCATGTATTATAGTGGTGATTCATTTTGAAGAATCATCAAGAATGGAAGCAGCCTATGGCTTAGCAATAACGATAACCATGCTTATGACAACAGTATTGTTAATTTACTATCTTAATTATAAAAAAGTTAATAAATTTTTGATTTTATTATTTGCAGTAGTTTATATTACTTTAGAAGGTGGTTTTTTCTATGCTAATGTATTAAAATTTAAAGATGGTGGTTGGATAACAATGCTGTTGGCAGGAATTATAGCATTTTGTATGTATATTTGGTATAATGGTAGAAAACTTAAAAATAAATATGTCCAATATGTAAGTTTAAAGCCCTATTTACCTATTATACAGGATATGAAAAATGATAAAGAAATACCT
Source organism: Apibacter adventoris (assembly GCF_002964965.1). Taxonomy (NCBI): domain Bacteria; kingdom Pseudomonadati; phylum Bacteroidota; class Flavobacteriia; order Flavobacteriales; family Weeksellaceae; genus Apibacter; species Apibacter adventoris. The sequence continues at coordinate 61,683 of NZ_PSZN01000021.1, read as the reverse complement.
AAATATTCAAATAATTTAGTATATGTAAGCAGAACAAAAAAACCTGTAGAAATAGAAGCAAAAATTATTTTTTCCATTATAAATAAAAATCCTAAAAGAGCAGATTATTATTGGTTTTTAAGGGTTGAAAATGATTCTAACCCCTATACTTTTGAATATGATGTTTTAGAGTTAATTCCAAATACTTTGTATAATGTGAATTTTAAATTAGGATTTAAAGTTGAACCTTTAATCAACATATACTTTAATCAAGTATTAGAAGACCTTAAAGCATCAGGGAAAATTAGTCTCATAAGTAATTACCCATCATTAAAGAAATATGATATACCCTCTGACTTTAGATATATTTTAACTGATAGAGTTTTTAATCAAGAATATTTGTTATCAATAAAAGAAAGGTTTATATTAAGATTTTATAATTTAGTTAAGTATATAGGAATTTCTGATACAGCAGCATTGGGTTTGGATACTTATAATGTACAGGTTGAAGAAGTACCTATGCTTACAGATGTAATTTATAAAAACAGAATAAAAAGAATAAAAACAAATCAAATCTAGATATTTTTTGTTTACTTAAATTTAACTATATTATGAATAATTCCATATTAGTAACAGGGGGATTAGGATTTATAGGTTCACATACAGTTGTAGAACTGATACAATCAGGTTTTAATCCAATTATTGCAGATGATCTTAGTAATTCTGAATTATTTATTTTGGACAGAATAGAACAAATTACGGGAATTAGACCTAAATTTTATCACTCTGATATTTGTGATATAAATAAATTAAAAAAAATTTTTGAAGAAAATTCCGATATAAAATCATGTATTCATTTTGCAGCTAAAAAAGCAGTTGGAGAATCTATGGAAATTCCTCTTGTTTATTACAGGACTAATTTACTTTCTTTAATAAATCTGTTAGAGGTTATGAATGAATTTAAGGTAGATAGTATTGTATTCTCCTCTTCAGCTACAGTTTATGGGCAACCCGAAAAGTTACCTGTAGATGAACATTCTCCTCTTCAAAAATCTTTGTCTTCATATGGAAGTACTAAACAAATGGCAGAAGATATTTTAGAAAAAACATCTATAGCAAATAACATACAAGTTTTGTCTTTAAGGTATTTTAACCCTGTAGGAGCACATAAATCTTCTTTAATAGGAGAATTACCTAAAGGAATTCCCTCTAACTTAATGCCATACATAACACAAACAGCTATAGGGATTAGAGAAAAATTGACAGTATTCGGTGGTGACTATAATACTCCAGACGGAACTTGTATTAGAGATTACATACATGTGGTTGATTTAGCTAATGCACATGTAAAAGCATGTAATTATTTGTTGAAAAAAGAAAATTCGTTAAATTTTGATGTTTTCAATATCGGAACCGGAAGAGGAAATTCTGTATTGGAAATAATAAAGACATTTGAAAAAATAAATAAAATTAAAATTCCGTATATCATAGGTCAACGAAGGAAAGGAGACGTGGAAAGTATATATGCTAGTTACCAAAAAGCTAATCAAAAATTACAATGGAAAGCAAAATTCTCTTTAGATGATATGGTTAGGGATTCTTGGAATTGGGAAAAAAATATAATGAGTAAAAAATAAATAATAATTTATAAATAAAAATATCAATACATTACAATATCTAAATATAAAGTAAACATTTTTTATATTTACAACTTATTGTATATTTGAATAAAATAAAATTAAATTATGAGTCAGGATATAATTTTCAATTTAATAAAAAAGGAAAAAGAAAGACAACTTAAAGGAATTGAGCTGATCGCTTCAGAAAATTTTGTTAGTGAAGAAGTTATGCAGGCTGCAGGTTCTGTGTTAACCAATAAATATGCAGAAGGTTATCCAGGGAAAAGATATTATGGAGGATGTGAAGTTATTGATGAAATAGAGCAATTAGCTATTGACAGAGCTAAAGAATTATTCGGAGCAGAATATGTTAATGTACAACCACACTCAGGAGCACAAGCCAATGCTGCCGTATTTTTAGCGTGTCTAAAACCGGGAGATACTGTTATGGGGTTAAATTTAGCACACGGTGGACACTTAACCCATGGTTCATCTGTTAATTTTTCAGGAATAAACTATAGAGCAGTTTTTTATCAGGTTAACAAGGAGGATGGACGTATAGATTATGAGGGAATGTTGGAAACAGCAAAAAGAGAAAAACCTAAATTGATTATTTGTGGAGCCTCAGCCTATTCCAGAGACTTTGATTATTCAAAATTTAGAGAAGCGGCAGATGAAGTAGGAGCTATTTTAATGGCGGATATTTCCCATCCTTCAGGACTTATTGCCAAAGGTATTCTTAAAGACCCTATGCCTTTTTGTGACATAGTTACTACAACCACTCATAAAACCCTAAGAGGAACAAGAGGAGGAATTATTATGTTAGGTAAAGATTTTGAAAATCCTTTTGGGCAAAAAACTCCTAAGGGAGAAATTAAATTAATGTCACAAGTTTTAGATAGTGCAGTATTTCCTGGTACACAAGGAGGACCTTTAGAACATATAATTGCAGCAAAAGCCATAACATTTGGAGAAGCTTTGAGTGAAGGCTATTTTAACTATATATTGCAAGTGCTTAAAAATTCGCAAGCTCTTTCAAAAGCATTGATAGAAAAAGATTTTGAAATTATTTCCGGAGGAACAGATAATCATTTAATGCTCATTGATTTACATAATAAAAATATTTCAGGAAAAGAAGCAGAAAAAGTTTTAGGACAAGCAGATATAACATGTAACAAAAATATGATTCCTTATGATGATAGAAGCCCTTTTATCACTTCCGGAGTTAGATTTGGAACAGCAGCCATAACCACAAGAGGTCTGAAAGAAGAAGATATGGGTAAAATAGCGGAATTTATAAATGAAGTGATAAAAGATCCTCATAATGATATAAAAATCAATCAAATAAAATCTCAAGTAAATTCAATGATGAATTCACGACCTTTATTTCAATGGTAATTAAAAATATCAAATAACAATCAATGACTGGTATAAAAATAATTATGCCGGTTTTTTTTTATACTAAAAATATACTATGAAAAGAATCACATCCTTTTTTTTATTTTTTGTAGCCATAAATATTTTTTCCCAAAATAAGACAGAAGAAAAAATATGGAATTTTCTACTTAATAATAAAAGAAAAGAAGCTCGCGAACTTTATGATAAATCATTCTTAAAAACTAAAGACTCTAATTTTAATTATTTATTTTTAGATGCAATAATAAGTATAGAAGAAGGACAGATGTTTTTTGATGATAAATTTGTGAAAAGTTTTGTGAAAATATCACCAGACGCTTCATATATACATCCATTAATTAATAAACCATTCATATTTGTTAATACGGATTTAGGAGAAGATACATATACATGTAAAAAAATGGATGTTTTAGCATCTTCCAAAAAGTATGAAGCCGAAGATATTATAATTCAATATAAATTATATTGTGATAAAAAGAGGGGAGATATAGAAAGTTATAAAAACTATACAAAAGCATTGAATAATGTTGATAAATGGCAATTTTGTGGAGTTTTTGAGAATCTTAATGGCAGCGGAATCGATATACAGTATGAACCGGAAATCTATGCTAAAAATGACAGATTATTTAATGCAAATGCTAACGGAAAAGTAGGATGGTATAATCAAAAATACTATCAAAATGCAGGGTTTCATTCCTATGATAATGAAAAAGAGTATGCCCCAGGAATTATTTATGCACAAAGTTTTATTGAAAGCCCTATAGAGCAAACGGTGTTTTTACAATTAGGTACCAACAATGAATTTAAAGCTTTTTTAAATGATTGTGAAATTTACTCAACCCACAATAAAGGATATAAAGAAACAGGATCAGTTCTTTTAAAATTAAAATTACCAAAAGGTGTAAGCAGATTATTAATAAAATCAGAATTAACAGATTCATCGGTACTCTTAGCTAAATTCACAGATGAAAATAAACAAACTCTTACCAATTTAAAATACTATGATTATTATAAAGAATATAATATAAGTAAAATTGAAGATTTAAAATTAGAAGAAGCAGAATTTCATTATGAAACGTTTTTTAAACAAAAAATAAAAGAAGAAACTAATAATATAACCGATAAAATTATTTTACTAAATGGCTATTTAGCAAATAAACAGAATACAAAAGCCGATGAAATATTGGACGAGTTTGAAAAAGCATATCCTAAATCATCTTTTATAAGAAATTTAAGGATTAAATATAATGTAAATATAAATGAAGATGAAAAAAATAAAGAAATAGTTAAAAATATTCAAGTAGATGATCCGGAATATTATGTATCGTTATTCGATCGAATGGCAGACCAAAATTGGTCATCATCTGTCTCAATTCATGAATTAGAAGAATTAAAAAATAGGCTGGCCAAAACAAAATCTGAAGTAGGAGCACTAACTATGGATGTGTTGATATCGGGAAGAAAGCAGGATATGGTTAAAACCATAAATAAAGTAAAAGAAATTTTAGATGCATCTTATCAAAACAGTTCTTTTTTAGTATTATTTGCTGATATTTTTGATTATTCAGGTTCTTCACAAGATAATTCCATCATAAGATTAGAAAATGCATTAAAAGAAAAAGATGATTTTGCTATTATTTCAGATTTATTAAAAAGATATGATAAGGCTAAAAAATATGAAGAATACGAAAAACTCGTACTTTCACTTATAGAAAAATATCCGGATGTTAATTTTTATAGAAAAGAATATATTCAAATTTTGAATAAAGAACTAAAATATAATGAATCTTTAAAACAGGCAAAAGAAGCATTGGAAAACTTTCCATATTCATCTTCGATCTTGGCAGATATAGGTTATATTTATACTAATTTAAATAATAAGGAAGAATCCGTAAAGTATCTTAAAAGTGCACTATTGCACAATCCAGCTAATACCAATCTTAGAAATGTTTTAAAAGATATAAATAAAGAACACGATGAGATAGATAATATTGCGGTGAAAGATCTTTATTCTTTAATTAAGGAAAGACGCAATACAAAACTGATAGGAGAAAGTGGAGCTACAAAACTTTTAGATGAATATATTGTTAATATTTTTCCAGAAGGTGGTTCTAAAGGAAAAGAAACTATAATCTATGAAATTACTTCAGAACAAGGAGTAGAAGATTTTAAAGAGTATAATGTAAGTTATTATAGTAACATCTTAAAATCTGAAATCATTAAGAAAAACGGAGTAATAGTTCCGGCAGAAAAAAATGCCGGCAATATAGTTTTTACTAATTTAGAAGTTGGAGATGTGATTCTTATTCAATATGATGAGATTGAAAAAAAATCAGGAAGATTTTTCAAAGATTTTAATGAAGTTTTTTACTTCAATGGCACTTATCCGGTAGTAGAATCCAGATTTACAATTATAGCCCCTGAAAATATGAATTATTTTACATTTATAAATAATGGTAAAATAGAGAATAAAACAAAAAATATAAAAAATAAAAAATATACTACTTGGGTTTTAAAAAATACACCTTCATTTGATTATAATGAATACTATGCAAAACCGTATTTAGATATTTGTACCTCTGTAGTAGTAGGAACTATAAAATCTTGGGGAGAAATTGCTAATTGGTATGCCGATGTAGTAAGTAAAGTAATGGTGGAAGATAAAAAATTAGAATTAGCATTTAATGAAATTTTTCCACAAGGAATAACCTCTCTATCTCAAAATGAAATTTCAGAGAAAATTTATAACTATATACAAAAAAATATAAAGTATAGTTATATGGATTTTAGACAAAGTGGATATATTCCACAAAAACCGTCCAGAACATTACAAACTAAACTTGGAGATTGTAAAGACTTATCTGCTTTATTTGTTACCTTAGCTCAAAAAGCAGGTCTTCAAGCAAATTTAGTTTTAGTACTTACCAATGATAATGAACAATCATCCTTATCATTACCTAATTTAGGATTCAATCATTGTATTGCAAAAGTAAAAATAGATGGTAAAGATGTATTTTTAGAATTGACCAATAAATATCTACCATTTAGGGCAATTTCTTTGAGTAACTACAAAGCAAAAGCTCTGGTAATTAATCATAGTAAAACAGAGAATGATAATGCTAAGCTTATTGAGCTAAACAATGCAAATAATTTAGAAAATAAAGTGAATATTTTTACAGAAGTTTTCATTAATACCGATTCAAAAAAAATTAAAATGCAATACAACTCTTTCGGTACATCAAAATCTTTTTACAATCAATTATTCTCAGAAGCAAACACAGAAAAAGAAAGGAAAAATAAGTTGGAAGAACAAATCGGTCATATGTTAAACAAATCAGTAATGATAAAATCATCAAAACTTATAAAAGGTAATGATTTAACATCCTCACCTTTGATTTTTGAAACTGAAATAGAAATTGCTGAAAAATCTAAGAAAATAGGGAATATGAATCTTTTATCTGTCCCGTTTTTTTCTCAGGTATACAATAAAAATATTATCTTAAATGAACAAAGAGAAACAGATATATATTACATTAGCTATGAAGGTGAAAATGATTATAAAGAAGAAATTGTATTAAATTTAACAGATGGGAAAAAGTTTATTGAAGTACCTGAAAATAAAAAATTTCAATATGGAAAAAGAAAATTTGAACTAACCTATGATCAGATTTCACCTACAAAACTTAGAATTATCAAAACAGCACAAACCTCTTGGGAAAACATCCCAGTAAATGAATATAAAAATTTTAAAGAATTTGTGGAAAATATTATAGAAGCTGAAAGTGAAGTTATAGGATATAAATAAGATAATGAATAAAAAAAGATTATCACAATTTATATATTGAAAAGGTATAAATTTTCAGTAAAAATATCGTTGTTATTGTATTTAATATTATTAATCAAATATTTTAAATAAAATAGAATATAAAAAATAGTTTTAGCAATATAAAATTTTTTATTACTTTTCATAAACTTAATATTAGGAAATGAAAATAAACCGATTATTTGATATACTATATTTTCAATTGGAAAATAATCCATTAAAAAATGCTTTTAATATGAAAGTAGATGGTAGATGGAAAAATTCATCTACAGAATGTATAGTAGATCAGGTAAATAAAGTGAGTCGAGGCTTAATAAAATATGGTATAAAACCAGGGGATAAAATATCTATTATTGTTTCAAATAATAGAACAGAATGGTTAATTATAAATTTTGCTGCACAGCAAATAGGGGCAATTACAGTACCTATATATCCAACATTAAGTGAAGTAGATACAGTTTTTGTTTTAAATGATAGTGGCAGTATTTTTTGTTTTGTTTCAGATAAAATCCTTAATGATAAAATATGCAATATAAAAAAAGAATGTCCATTATTAGTGAGCATTTTTTCATTTGAAGAAGTAGAGGGAACAACCCATTGGTCAGAAGTGATCGCAATGGGAGAAAATCCTGAAACTCAATACGAAGTAGAGAGTTTAAAACAAATTGTGAAAACAGAAGATTTGGCTACAATCATATATACTTCAGGAACAACAGGAAAACCTAAAGGAGTTATGCTTAGTCATAAAAATATTTTATCTAATGTAATGAGTTGCCATGAAAGAGTTCCTTTGAAAATAGAAGGAGAATGCAGAACATTAAGCTTTCTACCCATTAGCCATGTGTTAGAACTTATGATAAACTACATATTTATATACAGATCTTATTCTATATATTTTGCTGAAAGTATTGAAAAACTGGTAGAAAATTTAAATGAAGTAAAACCCCATGTAATGACAGTTGTTCCTCGTTTAATAGAAAAATTTTATTCAGCTATTTATCAAAAAGGAACTTCGGCAGGAATCCTTAAAATTAGAATTTTTTTATGGGCCATTAATTTGGCAGAAAAATATCAGCCATTTAAAACTAAAGGATTATTACATAAAATAGCTGATTATTTAGTATATAAAAAATGGAGAAAAGGTTTAGGGGGTGAATTAATATTTATGATTTGTGGGAGTGCTTCATTATCAGTAAGTTTAAATAGAATTTTTTTTGCGGCAGGGCTTCCTATTTTAGAAGGATACGGGCTAACAGAAACTTCACCTGTTATAGCAGTTAATGGTCCTTCTGAAAATCATTTTAAATTAGGTACAGTGGGTCCTATAATAAAAAATAGTATTGTCAAAATTGCTGAAGATGGTGAAATATTAACAAAAGGACCTAACGTATTCTTAGGGTATTATAATAATGAGGAGATGACGAAAAATGCATTTACTGAAGATGGATGGCTGAAAACAGGAGATATAGGACATATGGAAGATGGATTTTTAGTTATTACAGATAGAAAAAAAGAAATGTTTAAAACCTCAGGAGGAAAATATATAACCCCGCAAGTTATTGAGAATAATTTGAAAAAATCTAGGTTTATAGAACAAGCAATGGTTGTTGGAGATGGAGAGAAAATGCCTTGTGCATTAATACAACCAGATTTTGCTTTTTTGAAAGAATATATTAAATATAAAAATTTAAATATAGATACTAAGAGTTCAATGAAAGAGCTTATTACAAACGAAATTTTAAAAAAAAGAATAGAACAAGATGTAGAGAGAGTAAATACCTCATTAGGGCATTGGGAAAAGATAAAAAAAATAGAATTAACCCCGACAATATGGTCTGTAGAAGGAGGCGAATTAACCCCTACATTGAAACTGAAAAGAAAATTTATAAAACAAAAATATATAGATTTATATAATAAAATGTATGGAAGATAGCTAATTAGCCAAAATGACATAGATTATCTGCTTGGCTTAAGTTTTGTTTAGACATGTTATATGATAACTAATGATAAAATAAAAATTTTTGATAATCAAGATAAAAATCCGGATGATTTTTATGATAGATTTCGTAAACAACTCGATGAAAGGCACGATTTCCCCGGTAATTATATGTTTAAGTTTATTATTCCTACTGGAGATAAAAATATAGCGTTATTACACAAAATATTTGATCATGGGGAGGCTTCATTTGTTATGAGGGAAAGTAAAAACGGTAAATATACAAGTGTAACCGTTACATTATATGTTCCAGATTCAATTTCTGTAATTGAATATTACAAAGAAGCAGGAAAAATAAAAGATATTATGATGTTATAATATAAAAATTATAAAAAGGGAGTTATTTTATTATATAGAAACTTCCTTTTTTTATGAATTTTATTTAATAACAAACAAAAATAGATTTTTTTAACTAACAATTTTACCATCCTTCATTTCCATTCTTCGATCTGCCATTTCAGCTAAATGAATATTATGTGTAACAATAATAAAAGTTTGATCAAATTCCTCTCTAAGCTGATAAAAGAGTCGATGCAGGTCTTCAGCATTTTTAGAATCTAAATTTCCAGAAGGTTCATCAGCTAAAATTATTTTAGGATCATTCATTAAAGCACGAGCTACGGCTACCCTTTGTTGTTCCCCACCGGAAAGTTCTCCTGGTTTATGTTCTAAACGATGAGATAGATTTAAATATTTTAATAAATCCTCTGCTTTTTTATATAATTCATTCTTTGTTTTTCCTCCTATCATCCCAGGAAGCATTACATTTTCAATAGCAGTAAATTCTGGGAGTAATTGATGAAATTGAAAAATAAAACCTATATTTTTATTTCTGAAAAGAGAAAGTTCTTTATCTTTTAGTTGAATTATAGGTAAGCTGTCAATTTCTATAAGACTATGATTTTTTTCGGGTGAGGTAGGTTTATCTAATGTTCCAATAATTTGTAGCAAAGTAGACTTTCCTGCACCTGATTCTCCTACTATAGTAACAATTTCACCTCTTTTAATAAGTAAAGAAACTCCTTTCAATACTTCTAAATTTCCAAAAGATTTATATATATTTTTTATATGTACCATGAGAAGAATTTATCAAAATTACTAAAAAATAATCAAATGCAGTATATTCTATAAATTAGAAATATTAATGTTCATCCCTTCAGAAATGTTCTTTCCAGAAATTCCGCAAGGTTTAATAACAATATATATTCTATATTGATTAGCAGCACACGAAGAGAGATCAAATAAAAAAAGTTTTTCGTCAGAATTTCCATGTAAAATTTGTATACTTTGCGCGAAGGGTAAGAAAATTTTAGGTTCTAAAGATTTTTTGTCAGTTAACATAATTCCACCTTCAAGAGCAGAATTATTTTCTAGAATAAAATTTTTTTCATAAGGATTTTGCCATTTCAAATATAGATGTAATATTTTGGCAGAATCAAGATAAGATTTATTTAAATTTATTTGACAAGAAATATTAGAATAAGAATGAAAATTGGAAATATATTTATAATATTCTTTTTTATTAGATTCATCTAAAATAAAATGATTAGAAGTATGTTCTAATCCAAAAAAAGTAATGTTTTTACCATTTAGATAATTTTCAGAATTCCACAAATCATACTGAGATTTTCGATGAGTATAAACCTGTAAAGCTACAGAAGGTTTTTGTGTATAAAAATTAAACAAAGCAGCTTTTTGATATCTTTCAAATACAGCTATACCTCGATTTACTTCCTCTGCATGTAATACAAATTTTTTTATTTTATACATCGGTGTATAAGAAATAATAATAGGAGATAAAAAAGAAATACGAATTACTATAAATAGAAATAAAGAAAAATAACAAATTCGTAACAAATATTTAGATATTTTTTTTCTGTAAAATAGGAAACAAAGAGGTATTAGTGCCATATAAACAACTAAGTTCCATTGAGGTTGGATTTTTCTGGAAAAAGAAAAAAATCCGAAAAAAATTATACTACCTATAGATACCCATTGTAATGATTTAACCCAGAGTAAATCTTTAAAATTTGATTTTATAATTAAACTTTTAAAATAAAAATAAATTAATAAAGGATTTGAAATTACAAGTATTCCTAAGAGCCATCCCCCGGGTAAGAAACCTTTTGCTACTTTTTGTGTTCTTTCATAAATATGATATCTGATCGAAGGCCAATTTGAAATATATTGCCAATATAAATGTGGAGAATATAAGATAATTGAAAACAAAATACTTAAATAAAACCATTTGTTTTTAAATAAAATAGGTATACTAGGAAGTATAGCACATACAATTATAATTATACCTTGATATTTTGAATACATGGTTAAAGCCATTGATAAGGCCAAAAGAAATGTTGTTTTAAAATTCTGTATGCATAAAAATTCTTTCCATCTCCATAGAAAAAAAGTTCCAAATAATAATAAAGGAGTATCAGGAGTAGAAATAAAACCTAAACCCTGAAATATTGCAGATGATCCTAATAATCCTAAAAGTAAATAATTTTCTTGTAAAGTTTTAGGTTTCAGTATGTAAATCCATAGAATATAAAATAAAACATTTGATAGAGCCGAAACTATTCGTACTCCCAACATATTAGGAAATAAAGCATATCCTAATTTAATAAAGACAGCCACCATAGGAGGGTGATCGAAATATCCAAAATCTAAACGCTTAGACCAAACCCAATAATAAGCTTCATCATCAATTAAAGGAAGAGTTAAGGCTTGTGTCAGGTTTAATAAAAATAAAATGCTAATAAAAATAAATTGAACTTTTTGTATGGAATTTTCACTACCCTTAAGTCTCATCATATCAAATTTATAAAAATAACGTAAAAAAACTTCTAATAACCTATACTAGAAGTTTTTTAAAAATTAGATAATCAAATATGCGTTTAATTTTTATAATAATTTTTTTTCAACCTTATATCTCCATCCGAAAGGATCTTCAGATTTATTGGTTTGTAAATCTACAAGTTGTTTTTTTAGAAATATAGCAAAACTATTTTTTTCATCAAGTTCGGGAAGTTCCATAATAAAATCTCTATAAGCCACATGAGAATATCTATTAATAACCACCGCTGTTCCGCAACCAAATATTTCTTTTAAATTTCCGGATTTATAGGCATTAAATATATCATCCACAGAAATTCTTTCTTCTTTCACTTCAATCTTATTATGCTTAGCAATAGTCACCAAACTATCTCGGGTAATACCGCTTAAAATAGTATTGGAGGTAGGAGGGGTATATAAAACATCTCCAATTCTTACCATTACATTCATTGTTCCAGATTCTTCAAAATATAGATGTTCTTTGCTGTCAGTCCATATAACTTGGTCGTAGCCTGCCTCATTTGCTAATTTCGTAGGATAGAAAGACGCTCCGTAATTTCCGGCACATTTTGTGAAACCCACACCGCCGTCCACAGCACGTGTATAATAATCTTCTATCTTTATTTTTAAAGGCTTATCATAGTAACTATTTGCCGGAGAAGTCATAATAGCAAAAGTATATTCATTGGAAATCCTGGCAGAAAACATCTCTTCAGAAGCAAACATAGTTGGACGTATATACAAGGAATTACCCTCTTTGGTAGGCACCCAGTTTCTATCTAAATCAATTAATGATAAAAGTCCGTCTAAAAATATTTCTTTAGTAATTTTAGGCATAGCCAATCTTTCTGCCGATTTATTAAATCGTTCAAAATTTTTCTCAGGTCTGAATAAAAAAACATTATCATTACTATCTTTATATGCCTTCATTCCTTCAAAAATAGCTTGTCCATAATGAATTGCCATTAAAGCAGGAGAATAATTCATTCCACCATAAGGCATAATTACTGGCTCTCCCCATTTTCCGTCTTTAAATACACATATTAGCATGTGATCAGATATATTTACTCCAAAAGCAGAATTATTTGGATCTACTTTATCAAGCTTAGAATGTTGGATTTTATTTATTTCCATTATTTATATTTAGATTTGCTTTCTTTGTTACTTCAAATTTAATAAATAAAAACATCTTATTCATGAAAAAAGTATTGTAATTTTGAAGATTACTTTATTGTTTTTATGTTAGAAAGAGTAATTATTACTACAGAAGAAGGTACACATACTATTAAAATTCCTGAATGGAACGAATGTTACCATTCACATCATGGAATTTTGCAGGAAGCCAATCATGTGTTTATTTCTAATGGGTTAGATAAAATTCATTCAAAAGAAATTTCTATTTTGGAGATGGGTTTTGGAACAGGTTTAAATGCTTTCTTAACATTAAATAAAGCAATAGAGAAAAACATAAAAATAAATTATTACACTATAGAAAAATATCCTGTAAGTACAGAAGAGTTCGAAAAATTGCAATATTGGAAATTAACGGACGAAGAAGAAGCTGAAAAAAAATTTTTTTTATTACATGAGGCAGAATGGGAAAAAGAAATAGTTATTGAAAATAATTTTAAGTTAATAAAATATAACTTAGATTTTTTTGAATTAAAAAATATTCCAATTCAAAATATAGACTTGGTTTATTATGACGCTTTTGGTGCCCGAGTACAACCGGAATTTTGGGATGAACCTATGTTTAGGCAAATATATAATTGTATGTCCTCTCCAGCATTACTTACCACCTATTCTAGTAAAGGAAGTGCAAGGAGAGCAATGGAATTAGTCGGTTTTAAAGTAGAAAAATTACAAGGTCCTAAAGGTAAAAGAGAAATGGTAAACGCATGGAAAATTTAAAAACAGTTAATGTAAGGGTATATGCACTTTTAATAAAAGACAATGCACTTATGTTTTTAAGAGAAATGTATGCAGGTAATCAACTATTAAAATTACCGGGAGGAGGTTTAGAATTGGGAGAGGGAATAAGACAAACTCTGGAAAGAGAATTTATGGAGGAGTTAAATTTAAAAATAGAAGTAAAAGAACATTTTTATACACAAGATTTTTTTATAAAATCAGAGTTAACTCCCGAAAAACAATTATTGACAATTTATTACTGGGTTGGATGTAATGATTTTTCAACATTAAAAATTATGGATTCAGGAATTGAAGAAGTAGTTTGGATTCCATTATCTGATTTAAAAATTGAAAATGTTCCTTTACCAGTAGATAAGGTGGTAATTAAAAAATTATTAAACCTAAAAAATATAAATCAAATATTCTAATATCAGGTTTTTTTGTTGAATAATATAAATAATATATTTTTATTTATAAAATCCTGAAAAGTTATCTGAAAAAATTAATCTAAAATCTTTGGCGATAATGAGTATTATTAGTTTTAGGCAGAAATTGTCATGATACAAATGTGCTCATTGACAGCTACTACAACAAAATAACCCTAGTAAAAAATATGGTTAGAAATTCTTATGTAAAGAAATGTGAAAAAAATTCGTAATAAATTTTAAAAATAAATGGTCTTTTTATGTAGAAAATATATAAGTAAAGCTATAAAATTTATTTTAATTTATTCTAATTATAAATATATGTAAATCAGCAATTTAGAATGATTCTTTGTTTGATTATTATTAACTTTATATCAATATTTAACAATAAAATAAAATAGTTATGGAGTTAAAGTTAGCCGATTGTTGTGGAAACTGTGAACATTTTTTAAATGGTCAATTATGTACAATAAAAGAAATTGGAGTTAGTCAAAATCAAGTATGTAGTTCCTATGAATTTAAAGCTGTTCCACATAAAGAAGATGATTGTTTAAAATGTTCAAAATTTCAAACTTCAACATGTGCACACCCGAAAGTTGCAAGTGAAGGTATTATGTGTACTGTATGGTATCCTAGAGGAGTTGCCTCTTAAAAAAATTATGTAAGTACTAATAATAAAAAACTAATCTATATCTGTAAAGATTAGTTTTTTATTATTAAAAAAGATTTGTAATAATAAAAAAGTATATAACTTTTGCTATCTTTTTTTATAAAATTAAAGTAAATAAGGGGTGTTTATTGGGTTATGTTATACTTAAAGTGATAATAAGTTACTTATTATAAAAAAAGTAATTTTAAATTTAATAAATTTTTTTAATAATATCTATTTGTAACGTATCAATTTTATTTTTAATGCTGTCTGTAAATTTTTTAAAATGCAAAGTAAGGTTATGTTCATTTATTGCTTCTTGGGATTTCCATGTTTCTAAAATTAGAAACTTTAATGGGTTTTTTATATCCTGATGAATTTCGTAAGAAATATTTCCAGATTCCTTTCTTGATTCATCCGCTATAAAATGTAGTATTTCTTCAAATTCCCGATTATATCCATTTTTAATAATAAGGGTTGCAACAATTTTTAATTCAGTCATAATTATTTTATTTATAGTTTACATATGTAGCGTTAAATTATAAAAAATTAAAATAGTATTTAGTATTTTTTATCTTTTTTTTTGTACAGTGTAATATTTTAAAGGTAAATTAAATAATATATCCTCTAAATATTTTCGTATAATTTTATATATTACTTTTAATAAATAGATTTATTATTAAAAATATAGAAATAATAATTTAAACGGAGAATGTTTAATTAAAAAATATTAAGAAAATTCTATTTTTTAGTAAAATAGAAAAACTATAAATATAAAAAAGACTAAATATTTTATATTTAGTCTCATTTTGATAAATTAATGTATTAAATATGAGAATTTATTAATTCTCATAAAAAAGAGCGCTTATTTTTTTCTTTCATACTGACAGCATATAGGCAATTGTCTATATACTCCATCTTTTGCTTTATATTTTTCATTATCATAGCCAACTAAAGCTATTCTCTTTAATATTTTGTCTATAGAGGTTTTATTGGAATCATAAGTAATTTCTGCTTGTTTTGTTTTTACATCCCACAATACTAAAGATTCATCAGGGATAGATCCTACTTTTTCAATGGTTTGTTTACACATTTCACAATTTCCATATATTTTTACTATTTCTGTTTTTTGATTTTTTATCTGAGCAGAAAAAAGTGTAATCGCAGATAGAAATATCAACAAAGAAAAAAATATTTTTTTTATTGAAGCCATATTTTATAAAAAATAAAATTAGTACAATTTACTTATAAGCATTTTTCATGCCTAAAAGAATAGTATGATATTTATCAAGTAATGAAAATAGTTTAGTAAATTATTTTATTGAGCAATTTCTAAAGACATATTCTTACCATTAAAACTAAGCTTGTTAATTTTTTTTAGTAATTGATCAGCATAACCTGAATCTACTTCAAAAAAAGAAAATCTATCTCGTATGTCAATATCTCCAATATCTGCCCTAGCTCCTTTAGTATTTTTATTTATAAGATCAATTATCGTTACTTTATTTAAGTTATCCCGTTTTCCTAAATTAAAGAAAAATCTCGTAAAATTACCATTTTTCCTAGTTCTTCTGTTTTTTCCACCTCCTTTAGCAACTTTTCTGTCTCTATCTCTTCTATTTCTTCTTCCACTTTCTCTCTCAGAAAACCTTTCATTTTTATCAATAGGGGCTATATCTTTTTCTTTTTGATAAAATTCCCAAGTAGACTTTAATTCAAGATACATAACTCTTTTATAAAGTTCTTCTTTTGATATGTCAGCCAAATCAGGAATCTGACTTAATTCAAAATTATTTGTAGTAAAATCAGAGGCTAATAGCTTAGAAGAAAGGTAAATTTCTTTGGCTTTTAATATACTTTCTTTAGTAGGAATTTCCATTTCCTCTACTTTAATAGAAGTTTCTTTTTTTATCCTGTTAAATTTTACAACTTCACTAGGTCTGATGATAGCAATAGATTCACCATCTTTTCCGGCACGCCCGGTTCTTCCGCTTCTGTGTACAAAAACTTCAGGATCGTCAGGTAATGAATAATGAATTACGTGTGTAAGATTGTTCACATCTAAACCTCTGGCAGCAACATCAGTAGCGACAAGAATTTGAATATTTTTTAGCCGAAATTTTTTCATAACCGTATCACGCTGTGCTTGAGATAGATCTCCATGCAAGGCGTCAGCAGAATATCCTTGGTGCATTAAAAAATCTGCTACATTTTGTGTCTCCAAACGAGTTCTACAAAAAACGATAGAATAAATATCCGGATTGGCATCTAAAATTCTTCTGAGACCGTTATTTTTTTGTCTATCTCTGACTATAACAAATTTGTGAGTAATATTTTTCTTAACTTCATTAATACCTCCGGCTGAAATTTTATGGGCTCCTTTCATGTAACCTTTGGCTATTTTCTCAACTTGTTTAGACATTGTAGCGGAAAATAATAAAGTTTGGCGTTCTTTAGGAGTTTCTATTAATATTGTTTCTAGCTCATTCTTGAATCCCATAGAAAGCATCTCATCCGCTTCATCTAAAATAAGCCATTGAATATGATTAATTTTTAATACCCCTCTTTTTAGCATATCATTTACCCTGCCTGGAGTACCTATAACGATTTGAGGATTGCTTTTTAAACCTCGTATCTGCTCTGTAATACTTGAACCTCCATATACTGCTAATGAGCGTATATTAGTCATATGTTTTGAATAACTCGCTATATCTTTCGAAATTTGTAAACATAGTTCACGTGTTGGACACAAGACTAAAGCTTGTACATTTTTTTGTTCGCTATCTATCATTTCCAGTATTGGTAATGAAAAAGCCGCTGTTTTTCCTGTACCTGTCTGTGCTAAAGCAATTATATCTTCTTCTTTAGATAATAAGTAAGGAATGGTTTGTTTTTGGATATCTGTGGGTTGAGTGTACCCTAGCTCTGTAATGGCCTTTAGTAGATCTTCAGATAGACCATACTCTTGAAATAAATTCATTAACTATTTTTAATAATACATGCAAAGGTAAGGATTTGTTTATTAATTAACAATTGTAATGTGAGATATTTAAGTTTTTATTAATGTATATAATTCATTAAATTTATTTTATTATATCATTTCATTTTTTTCAATTAAATTATAAATATTATTTTAAACTAATTTATAAATAAAAATTAAAAAAAGCTTCTTAACTATATATTATTAATAAATTATTTATTAAATAATTAAATTACTTTTTACTATTAAACCTTCTATTTTTGTTATAAGTCGATTTGAAAAATTAGTAAGAATAATTTTAAAATCAGAATTTTCATAAATCTTATTGTTATAAATAAAATACAATAGAAAATTAAATCTGCATAAAAGCAATTATTATTGGCATGTTTATTGCAATTATTTTAAATAATTATAATATTGTATTTTAATTAATAATTATTTTTAATAATTTATAACATTAAATAAATGCATTTATAAAAAAAATATATGGAATGGATAATTAAGACTATGCAAAATTCACCTGAACTAGCAATCTTTCTCACACTAGCTCTAGGTTTTGCAGTAGGAAAAATCAAAATTAAAGGATTTAGTTTAGGATCAGTTACAGGAGTTTTATTGATGGGGGTTTTAATAGGGCAATTAGGTATAACTATTTCTCCAACAGTAAAATCGACTTTTTTTCTGATCTTTTTATTTGCTGTGGGCTATAGTGTAGGTCCTCAGTTTGTACAGGGATTAAAAAAAGAAGGTTTACCTCAAATCGCTTTTGCAGCTTTAGTTTGTGTATCATGTTTACTAATAGGTTGGGTAGCAGCATTAATTGCTGGTTTCGATATAGGAAATGCAGCAGGATTATTGGCCGGAGCAAGTACAATTTCAGCGGTAATAGGAGTAGCCTCAGATACAATAAATCAATTAAGTATAGATTCTTCTCAAAAACAGCAGATGATTAATCAAATTCCTGTTGCCTATGCGGTTACATATATTTTTGGTACAGCTGGAACTGCCTGGTTTTTAGCTTTTATCGGACCAAAACTTTTAGGAAAAGATGTAATTAAACAAACAAAAGATTATGAACAATCATTAGGTGGGTTAATACAGGATGATGAACCAGGACTCGAAGAAGCTTATGATGGGACCACATTCAGGGTTATTCAGGCTTCCAATGCATTTTTTGATCAATCAAGAACTGTTCATGAAGTCGAAGATTTCCTTATTAAAAAAGGCTGGCCTATATACATAGAAAAAATTCGAGTTTCATCCAATAATAAAATCATTAATGATCCTACTCCTGATACCTCTATAAATAAAGGAGATAAATTGGTTTTGAACGGACCTATAGATACTATGTTAGCTGATGAAGATTGTATTGGGGAAGAAGTTGTTGATTTAAAACTTTTAGACTTTAAAGTAGAAAATTTAAAAGTAATTGTTGCTAATAAAGAAATTATTGGAGAAAGTCTTCAAAATCTTAAATTCAGTAAACAGAGACATGGAGTTGTTATACTTAAGATACATAGAGGAAAGGTAACCTTGCCACTTTTAAAGAATGTAAAAATACAAAGAGGGGACATTATAGAAATAGAAGGAAGAAAAGGTGATGTTGACAAATTTGCATCTTATGTAGGGTATCCAGAACGTCCAAGTAATATAACAGATATATTATATGTAGGCATAGGTATATTTTTAGGGGGAATTTTAGGTTCTATATCATTTCGAGCTGGAAATGTTCCATTAAGTTTAAGTGCTAGTGGAGGAGTATTAATTATGGGTATTATTTTTGGTTGGGCTCGTTCACTACGCCCTACTTTTGGAAATATTCCCGCCCCCTCAGTTTGGCTAATGAACAATTTGGGGCTTAATATGTTTATAGCAGTAGTTGGAATAAATGCAGGACCCGATTTTATTTCTGGATTAAAAACGTCTGGAGTAAGTTTATTTATAGCAGGAATTTTTGTTAGCCTTGTCCCTATGTTGATAGGAATTTTGCTTGGACGTTATGTATTTAAATTTAATCCGGCAATAACTTTAGGTGCTTGTGCTGGCGCAAGAACAACTACAGCAGCCTTAGGTGCTCTAGAAGACACTTTACAAAGTAAAGTACCAGCTTTATCATATACTACAACCTATGCAGTAGGGAATACTCTCCTTATAATTTGGGGAGTAGTTATAGTTTTAATGATGAGCTGATAAGTAAAAATTAATAGTATAAAAAAATTAAAAATTGAATAATAGTAATGGACATTTCAAAACTTAAAACCTCTCGACATAAAGAGCAACAATTAGAACAATTGAGCCCTTTTGAATTAAAAAATAATCTTGTAAAATTAGCCACCGACCAACAAAAAAATTCAGTAAATACCATGTTGAATGCAGGTCGTGGAAATCCTAATTGGGTTGCAACTTTGCCAAGAGAAGCTTTTTTCACTTTAGGTCGATTTGCAATAGAAGAATGCAAAAGAGCAATGGATAAGCATGTAGGATTAGCAGGTATTCCTCTAAAAAAAGATATAGGTAAACGATTAGAATTATTTTTTAAAAATAATAAAAATCTTCCGGGTATAGACCTATTAAAAAATACATATAAATATGGAATTAAAAAACATGGATATGATCCGGATAGTTGGGCACATGAATTAGCAGAAGGAGTCATTGGAGACCAGTATCCAAGTCCGGTAAGAATGTTGCAGCATGTAGAGCCTATAGTCCATGACTATTTAATACAGGAAATGTGTAAAAATGAAGTACCAAAAAATGCAAAATATGATATTTTTGCAGTAGAAGGTGGAACAGCTGCTATGTGCTACATATTTAACTCATTGCTTGAAAATTTTTTATTAAAAAAAGGAGATCATATAGCTTTAGGAGTTCCTGTGTTTACCCCTTATTTAGAAATCCCTGAACTGGCTAGATATAACTTTAAGGTAACCTATATACATGGAACAGCCAAGGATAAGAATGGAAATTCAAATTATCAATATCCGGAAGAAGAATTGGATAAATTAGGAGATAAAACAATAAAAGCTTTTTTTATTGTAAACCCTAGTAATCCAACTTCAGTTGAAATCTCAGATAAAAGTAGGAAATATTTAATTAAAGTAGTTAAAAATTTAAACCCGAATCTTATGATTTTAACGGATGACGTTTATGGTACCTTTGTCCCCGGATTTAGATCTTTGATGAAAGAATTACCACAGAATACTTTATGTGTATATTCTTTTTCTAAGTATTTTGGAGCCACAGGATGGAGATTAGGAGCTATAGCATTACATGAAGAGAATATATACGATAAAATGTTGTCAGCCCTACCAGAAAAAGAAAAACAAAAATTATCTAAATTATATTCCAGTTTAACCTTGTATCCTGAAAAACTTAAGTTTATTGATCGGTTAGTTGCAGATAGTCGTCAAGTAGCGTTAAATCATACAGCAGGATTATCTTTACCACAACAAATTCAGATGTTATTATTTGCTTCATTTGCTTTATTAGACAAAGAAGATAAATATAAAAAGGAATGTACAGGTTTAGTTAAACACAGATATAATCTTCTTTGGGAAGGTATGAATATGACTGTTATACCAGACCCGGAAAGAGCTGGTTACTATTGTGAAATCGATATTCATGAATGGGCATTAAAAAACTATGATAAAGAATTTGTATTATTTTTAGAAAAGAATTTTGAACCCGTAGACATTGTCTTTAGATTAGCAGAAAAATCTTCTATAGTTTTGTTAAATGGAGGAGGTTTTGCCGGACCGGAATGGTCAGTACGAGTATCATTAGCTAACTTGGAAGAAAATGACTATCGTATTATTGGAGAAAAATTGTCAGAAACTATGAATGAATATGTTGAAGCATGGGAGAAAACGAAAAAATAAAGTATAATTATCAGAATATGAGAACAATGAATTTTAAAAACTTTTTTAGCTTGTTTATGTTTGTACTAATTTTATCAGTACATGCACAAGTGAAACCCACAATTTACATATTGGCAACAGGTGGTACAATTGCCGGGCAAGGATCAACAGCAGTAGTTTCAGAATACAAAGCAGGTGCAATTACAGTAGATCAATTACTTAGTGCAGTTCCTTCTATTAAAGATATTGCCAATATTAAAGCAGAACAGGTAGCAAATATTGGAAGTCAGAATATGAATGATGAAGTATGGCTTAAATTATCTAAAAGAGTTAATGAACTACTTAAGCAATCAGATGTAGACGGGGTTGTGATAACTCATGGAACAGATACACAAGAAGAAACAGCATATTTTTTAAATCTTACTGTTAAAAGTAATAAACCAGTTGTATTAGTTGGATCTATGCGTCCTTCAACTGCTATTAGCTCAGACGGTCCCAGAAATATTTATAATGCTGTAGCCTGTGCATCATCAAAAGAATCTATTGGAAAAGGAGTAATGGTAGTCATGGATGATAAAATAATTGGAGCTGATGACATTGCAAAAACCAATACTTTAGCAGTAGGAACATTTCAAGATCCAAATTATGGACAACTAGGAATTATGTATGATGGAAAACCGATTTTTACAAGAGAATCTTTAAAAAGGCATACTATAAATTCAGAATTTGATATTAGTAAAATAACTAAATTACCAAGGGTAGAAATTATTTTAAGTTATTCTAATGCAACCTCTTTATTTGTAGATGCAGCTGTTAAAGAAGGTGTAAAAGGTATTGTGACAGCAGGAGTAGGGAATGGGAATATAACAACTGAAATGCAAAATGCACTTGCAAATGCAGTTAAAAAAAGAATAGCAGTAGTACGCTCTTCCCGTATCTTAATGGGTCCCACAGCTCAATGGGATGAAATAGACGATGATAAATATGGTTTTTCGGCTTCTTGGTATATTAATCCTTATAAATCCAGAGTTTTACTTATGTTAGCTTTAACAAAAACAAACGATTATAAAGAAATACAAAGAATGTTTACCGAATATTAATTAAAAAAACAGTTAATCAAAATAGTGTAACAATTTAGATTTTTTCTATATTCAAATATTTATCTGGTAAAATAAATTTGGTTTGATAAACAAGTTAAAAAGTAAAATGATGAATAAAAGTTTATATTTTTAATTTTATATTTGTTATAATTTAAGCTAAACTAAACGATAATATTTATGAATGTTTTAATTATTGGAAATGGAGGTCGTGAACATGCCATAGGATGGAAAATAAAAAAGGATAATCCTGATGCAAAGCTTTATTTCTCTACCGGAAATGGAGGAACAGCTAAAATAGGTAAAAATATCAATTTTGGAACTATTGAAGAGCTTGCAGATTTTTCTGAGAAAAAACAAATGGATTTAACTATTGTAGGTTCTGAAGCGCTTCTAGTAGATGGAATTGTTAATGTATTTCAGGAAAAGGGACTTCGAATTTTAGGGCCGGATAAAAAATCTGCACAACTGGAAGGGAGTAAAGAGTTTGCTAAAAAATTTATGTCCAAATATGGTGTGAAAACAGCAAAATATAAAACTTTCAATAATTATACAGATGCTAATAATTATGCACAAAATCAAAAATACCCATTAGTAATAAAAGCAGACGGTTTAGCTGCAGGTAAAGGTGTTTTTATATGTAAAGATGAATTTGAAGCAGAGAAGGCATTGGATGAAATATTAAATAAACAAATATTTGGTAGTGCCGGAAATCATGTTGTAATAGAAGAATACCTCGTAGGTTTTGAAGCATCTATTCTTTCAATATATAACGGAAATGAAATAATTCCTTTTATTTCCGCTAAGGATCATAAGAAAATTGGGAATGGAGAGTTAGGTTTGAATACGGGAGGAATGGGAGTCGTTTCTCCTAATCCATTTTTTAAGGACAAACATTGGGAAGCTTTTAATAAAGATATTTTGCAACCAACATTAGAAGGGTTAAAAGCTGAAAATATGAACTTTTCAGGGATCATTTTCTTTGGGCTTATGATTACACAAGATGGAGTTTATTTACTAGAATATAATATGAGAATGGGGGATCCGGAAACGCAAGCGATTCTTCCTTTATTAGAAAATAACATATTAGATGTATTCAACGATGCAATAGATAATAAACCTATTTATCTAAACTGGCAAAATAAACATTCCGTTTGTGTGGTTTTAGCTTCTGGTGGTTATCCTTTAAATTATGATTCAGGATTTGAAATAAAAGGACTTCAAAAAGCAACATGTCTTTATTTTATAGCGGGTGCTTTTCTAAACAATAATATACTTTATACTTCAGGAGGAAGAGTTCTTAATGTTGTAGGAATAGGAAATAGCTTAGAAGAAGCTAGGAAAATAGCCTATCAGAATATAGAAAAAATTCATTTTGATTATAATTATTATAGAACGGATATAGGGGAAATATAAAAACTAAAAATCCGGGAAAATTTCCCGGATTTTTAGTTTTTATAAATAAATTAGACTTTAGGAGAATTATAAATAATTTCATCAAAAAACTCAACTTCTCCTGTTTTAACATCATAAAATCCTCCTGTGATTCCAATTCTACCCTGATCAATTAATTCCCTTAAAACTGAACTTTTGGCAAGTATTTCATCAATACTATGAATGACATTTTCATGAGCTACTTTATTTATATAATCTTCATGTTCTTTATCATCATTAGGATTATCTTTACCAACTTTTTCCATAGCCGGATGAATTTTGTGTAATAACTCTGTTAAATGACCTAATTCATAATGTTTACAAGCTCCATTTATAGCTCCACAATGTGTATGCCCTAAAACAAGTATAAGTTTGGATCCCACAACTTTACATGCGTATTCTAAGGAACCCAATACGTCAGTATTAATCACATTTCCGGCATTTCTGATACTGAAAATATCTCCGATTCCCTGGTCAAAAATATGTTCAGTGGAAGTTCTGCTATCCATACAACTAACAATAACAGCAAAAGGATGTTGTTCATCGTTTGTTTCCTCTACTTGTTGTAAAAGATTCCGATTGACTTTTAAGTTATTAACAAACCTATAATTTCCTTCTTTTAGATATTGTAAAGCTTCATGAGGATCTATAGATTCTAAATTTTCTTTAGTATGAGCTTTCATTATTTTTAATTTTAAGGTATATACAAATTATATAATAGCATCAAAATTTTTAAAATTTTCATTGTTTAGTTTTATAGATTGAATGTTTTCCGAATTAAGGTTTACTCCATCTTTATTATTTTCTATCTTATATACATCTTTAAAATTTATAAGTTTTACATTAATATTTTTCATTGGAGCTGTTTCTTTTTTAAATTCACGTATTAATTCTAATACATCAAAGTCTATATAAATGGTTTTTTCGGCATCTATAATAACATTAGAACCTTTCTTTATCCTTGATAAAGTTTTTATTATTGTAGCTTTTTTAAGAAAAGAAATTTCATCAGATAGAACGAGGTGAATATATTTTACTCCATCAATGGTTGTATTATAAATAGTATAACAAGATTTCATGTTTCCTCTTAAAATAAAATAGATAGCTACTAACATCCCTATACCAACTCCTTTTAGCAAATCTGTAAATAAAATAGAAATTACAGTAATTATAAAAGGAATCCATTGATGCTTACTTAAACTGAAAACATGCTTAAATAAAGAAGGAGTACATAATTTATAGCCTGTCACTACTAAAATTGCAGATAATGAAGCTAAGGGAATCATATTTAAAAATTTAGCAAGAAATAGAACTCCCAATAATAAAATAAATCCATGAACAATTGTAGTGGTCTTAGTTCTGCCTCCTGCATCTAAACCAGCTTTAGACCTTACAATTACAGAAGTAATAGGTAATCCTCCAATTAATCCACTTATAGAATTACCTATACCCTGAGCAAATAATTCCCTATTTGTAGGAGTTATCCTTCTTAAAGGGTCAATTTTATCTGTAGCCTCTATTGTTAATAATGTCTCAATAGAAGCAACTAAACCTATAGTTACTGCTAATATCCAGACATTTATATTAAAAATTAATTCGAATTTTGGAAAAGCAAAAAGGTGGGTAAAAGAAGCAAAACTGTCAATAATCGGTAATTGTACTAATTCTTTATTATTAAAAGGAAAATTTTGTTCTTTAAACATGAAGTAACATATAAATCCTATAAAAACAGCTATCATAGCCCCGGGAAACGTTTTTAACTTGGTGGGTTTTAATTTATCCCAAAGCACCATACAAATAAGAGCTAACAGTCCGGTAACTAGTGCCATTATATTTACATATTGAGTTATATCAGATAATATTCTATGGTAATATTCAATTCCTGATTCTTTAAAAATAGGTTCTGAAAACCCTAAGAGTGTAGGTAAATTTTTGAAAATAATAGTAATACCTATAGCAGCCAACATTCCTTCAATGACACTGGAAGGAAAAAAATATGCAATTCCACCAGCTCTAAGTAGAGAAAGACATATTTGGAATAATCCGGCAATAAAAATAGCTAATAAAACTCCATTAATTCCAATATCTGTTATTCCGGTTGATATGATAGTGATTAAACCGGCTGCTGGTCCGCTTACACTTAATTGAGCTCTACTAAGAGTCCCTATTACAATGCCTCCTATAATTCCGGAAATCATTCCTGCAAAGGGAGACATTCCTGATGAAAGAGCTATACCCAAGCATAGTGGTATTGCTATTAATGAAACAACAATACCAGCAATTATATCTGATTTTAAATTTGTTTTAGTTAATGACATAATTATATTAAAAAATTAAATATCTGTTTCATATTTTAAAAAATAAAAATAGGAGTTCATTTCTTTTAGGTTCAATTTTATAAAAAAAAGTTATTATAAAATATTGTTATATAAAGTTTTAGTTTGAAAAGTTTTTTAAAATTATTTCTAAATCGAACATAAATTATTTTTAATTCTAGTAGTCTGTTTTTTCAAGAATTTGGAATTTAGATTTTTAAAAATAGTTATCATAATATTTACAATCAATTGTGAATTATTACTGTTTATATATAAAAATTTGTATAATTTTTGGGCTAACAAAAATCAAAGTTATGATTTATAAAACTATTTAAATAAAAGTGGATTGAAAATTTAATAATTTTAATATTTTCAAAACCAAGTTCATATTTATCTGATTAGTTATATTTATTCTCTCGTATAATTTTTCCGGTTGGTGTTCTTTTAAATCTTTTAATATAAATTATTTCCTTTGGCTTTTCATATTTATTTTCAAAAGAGAAATTTTCAATTTTGTTCCTTAAAATAGATGACTCATTTCCTTCAATGATTAAAATTACTTTATTTCCTAATATTTCATCAAATTTTTTTGAAATTATAAATTCCTGATCAATTATTGATTTTAATTGTTTTTCTACTTTTTCAGGGAAAATTTTAATTCCACCGGAATTAATTACATTATCCAATCTTCCTAACCATTCAAATTCATGATCAGAAATTAAATTTATTATATCATGTGTTATTACTTCTTCATTCAAAAACGAAGGTTTTATACAAAGACAACCTTTTTCATTTTTTCGAATTTTTGTTCCTTTCATTGATTGGAAATAATGATTTTTATTTCCTGATAATTTTTTTAATGCAATATGAGAAATGGTTTCTGTCATTCCGAAAGACTCATAAATCTCAGTATTGAATTTTTTTAAAATAGTTTGTAAATCGTAAGAAACCTGTCCACCACCTATTAATAGCTTTTCAATTAAATTAATTTTACCTAAAGAGTTCCTTACTTGCATGGGAGTCATAGCAGAAAAAGTAAACTTTTGATCTATTTTTTCTAAAGGATTAGAGGTAGGTTCTATGCAAAATAATTTTAATTTCCAGACCCAAGCTCTTACTAACATCATTTTTCCGGCAATATATTGTGTAGGCATACAAACCAAAGCAGTGTCACCTGTTTTTAATTTAAGAAATTCACTGGTAAGTATAGCACTTTGTATCATTGATTTTTTAGAAAGTTCTATGTTTTTAGGCACCCCAGTAGATCCGGAAGTTTTAGTACAAATTATTTCAGAATCAGAAACCCATTCTTTTAAAAATTTTACTACATTTTTTTGCCATTCTTTTTTTTGAGGAATTTTTTCTAAATTTATTTCTTTTGAAAAATCTAAAAATATCATAATGAGTAAGAGAATTATAAAAAATTATTTATATAAGGTAAGGTTTCATGTGGTTTTGTTTAAATAAATCTTTAAGGTATATAATGTTTATTTTTCTGGATTATAAAATAATTTATCTCCTCTTATCTCTAATTTAGAAGGTAAATTATTCGAATATAAAAGCCCTGTACCTAATCCTTGAGGCATTTTATTATTTAAAATGGCAGTCCATTGAGCTAGAGCATTTAATCCAATATTTGATTCTAAAGCAGAAGTAATCCACCAACCAATATTTTGTTTTTCAGCTAATTTTATCCATTCTTTAGAACCGGACCAACCTCCGACTAAAGATGGTTTTAGAATAATATATTGAGGCTTTATTTTTTTTAAAAGAGCTTCTTTTTCATTTTTATAAAACTTGCCAATCAGTTCTTCATCTAACGCAATAGGTATTGGGGAATTAGTACATAATTCTGCCATTCTATCTACTTGACCTGCACTTATAGGTTGTTCAATAGAGTGTATTTCAAGTTCTGCCAGTTGATTCAATACTTTTTTTACTTCATCAAAAGAAAAGCCACCGTTAGCATCTACTCTTAGTTCTAAATCGGAAGAAGAGAACTCCTTTCTAATATTTTTTAAAATTTTAAATTCTTCCTCCCAATTTATGCCGATTTTAAGTTTTATACATTTATATTTTTCTGCAATTTTTTTTTGAATTTGTTTTCTCATAAAA
Organism: Apibacter adventoris; assembly: GCF_002964965.1. Taxonomy (NCBI): domain Bacteria; kingdom Pseudomonadati; phylum Bacteroidota; class Flavobacteriia; order Flavobacteriales; family Weeksellaceae; genus Apibacter; species Apibacter adventoris. The sequence goes on along the minus strand of NZ_PSZN01000021.1, from coordinate 33,232 downwards.
TCAAGAGATCCCATCCAAATTAAACCATTGATTAAAATACCCTTTTGACCTTTTGTAAAATCAGATTCAAAAAATAATCCTTGTTTTTTAGTTTTAATTTGTTGAAAAACCTGTTCTAAGCCAAATTGGATAGAAGGGAATTTTCTGCACGACTCTATTAATGTTTCTTTTTCCTCTTTTTCAATGTTTGTACAAATCCATTGTAATTTTTTTTCATATTCAGATTCCGGATCTGCACTTAGACCTTTGAAAAAACTGCACTCACCTATAAATTCATTTTCTTCAATATTAATTTTTATAAAATAGGTGAGTTTTGTTTTTAATATTCCTCGGGATGTACCTGCCGGTTGTTTGAAAAGTAAGCTATATGGTAAAAAAGATGCTTTCATAATATACAAAATTATGAAATATTATCTTTTATTTAAGATTTCAAAATTTAAAGGAAATTACTCATTGATCTTTCTCATTATAATTTCTAACCACAATCCAACCGGTTAATTTTCTACCATCTGTAAGATCAATTACATACCAGTAGCTGGCAGAAGGCACATTTCTTCCTAAATAGGTACCATCCCAAACAAATCCCTCTTTATCAATTTTAGTATTGACTATTAATTTACCATATCGGTCAAAGATTTTCACAGAACTTCCTGGATATAATTCCAAACCTTTAAGATTCCAAACATCATTCATCCCATCTTTATTAGGAGTAATTACATTAGGCAGATTTAAAATAGCAAAAGGAAATGGATTAGAGATACATTCCATAGCATTTTTTACATAAGCATTATATACCTCGAATTTCAAATTATAGAAAACTGATGAATATTGCCAGTGAATTTTATCCAAACTATATTGTAATGGAGGATTTCCTACAGCAATAATTTCTGCAGTGTAATTATTGATCTTTACTTCTTTAATAAAAGGATTATGGAAAGTAATATTGACAGAAGAAGAAATACTACAATTGTTTTTGTTGGTTACAGTAACGGAATATTTACCCGATGTAGAGACCTTAATGGTTTGGGTAGTTTCCCCGGTACTCCAAAGATAAGTTTCTCCAGGGTTACCTGCATCCAGAGTAATAATAGTTCCCTCACACACCGTTCAATCTTTTCCTAAGTTTAAATTAATTCTTTTAATTAAATTTGTTGTGAAATAGTTTTAGATTGGTTATTTCCATAATGGTAGCTTTGACAATAAAAGCTCCTTTATACTGCTCGAGGTATTATCACCTAAAAAAGTATTCTTTTCCCAGGTATAATAATCACCATTTTTTTGTATAATCAAAAATTACAGCATCAGCGGTACTTATTAATTTTACTTTACTAATTCCATTTACTTTATGCCATATAGTAAGATTAGTGCTTCCATCTCCAAAAAGAGATGTTTCTTTACCTAATACATAAACATCTCCGAAGTTGGATAATAAATAGTACAAGACCCACATAAGAGGACTCAATTTTTTTTACATTGGTAGGGGAAATCCCTATAGGTAATTTTATTGATTGAAAATTTTGGGAAGCAACTAATAAAAGTCAGATTATTAATATCTTTTCCCATATACTCAGATATTTATTAAGAAGAAAAATAATAAAAGGAAAAAAATCAGAAAAAAAATTATTATTTTTTGAAAAATTAATTTTTTCTTCTATTGTTTTTAAGATTATTATATTTGATTTGTATAGTTAATTACAAATTTATATTAGATTATATAAGATAAATATGGGTTTTAACCTGTTTTGTATTTATTATTTTTAATTATCAATAATAAAAACTACTTGTATCTTTGTTTTTTAATAATTGTTATTCTTCTATGAAAAGAAAAATTAATGTAACTAAGTTTTTAATGGAATTAAGTTCTAATAAAACTTATTTACTGGCAGTAAGCGGCGGGGTAGACAGTATGGTGCTTCTTTATCTGTTTTTGAATTCAAAGTTATCTTTTAGTGTGGTGCATTGTAATTTTCAGTTAAGAGGTGTAGATTCGGATTTAGACGAAAAGTTAGTAGAAGATTTTTGTAAAAAAAATAAGCTTGAGTTATTTTCTAAAAAATTTAATACCTTACAGTTGAAAAAAGGGGGGCAGTCTATAGAAATGTTAGCCAGATCTCTTAGGTATAATTATTTTAAGGAACTGATCAGCCAGTTTGGTTTTGATTATTTAGTGACCGCACATCATTTGAATGATAATGCGGAAACTTTTTTTATAAATTTATTAAGAGGAAGCGGGTTGAAAGGTCTATCGGGAATGTCTTTTCAAAAGAATAAAATATTAAGGCCTCTATTAAAAATATCGAGAAAAGAAATAGAAAAATTTGCTAATACACATGATATAATTTGGAGAGAAGATATTACCAATCAATCTTTAAATTTTTTGAGAAATAAAATCAGACATAAAGTAATCCCCGAATTAGAAAGTATAAAATCTGATTTTTTAGATCAATTAAATAAAAGTATGGAAATCATGCAAAGTTCATATGCTTTTATAGAAAAAGAGATGCTTAGGCTGAAGAGTAAAGCTATTATTTCTGAAGAAGATGGAGTGTGTAAATATTCTAAAATAATATTAAGTAATGCTGATTTTATTTTAGTTTATTATTTCTTTAGTTTTTTAGGTTTTAGTAATGAGAAAGATGTAAATAATATACTTTTGGCAGGAACGGGCAGAGTTTTCATTTCATCATCACATAAAATATGGATCAATAGGGAAGAATTAATTGTTGAAGAAATTGGAAGAGAAATTACCAATTACAATAAACCAATTTTAGTAAACGAACTTCCTTTTAACATAGAAAATCCTGTGAAAATAAAAATAACAAAAAGTGAAACTTTAGAAAAAAAAATGGGAAATGAAATAGTTGATTTCAATAAAATTTCTTTTCCTTTAATAATAAGAAAATGGAGTAAAGGGGATTATTTTTATCCTATTAACGGAAATGGAAAGAAAAAAATAAGTAAACTATTAAAAGATAATAAAATTTCTGTTTTAAAGAAAAATGAGGTTTTGATTCTTTGTGACAATTCAGGAGCTATTATTTGGGTAATAGGAATTAGGTTGGATGATCGTTTTAAAGTTACTTCTGAGACTTTATCCTATATTAACCTTTCTTCTTCTTAAAGAAAATTTTGTTTGTTGCTTTTTTATAATTATTTAAACACAAAAATATTACAAAAGATTTTAAGATTAATTTTTTAACATATTTAAGTTTAAGGTTATATTTCTAATTTTAAAAACTGTAGAATTGTTTTAAAATAAATATAATTGTAAGTTATAATATAAAATAATATTTAAATTGCTAATTTTATATTATATAAATATTATTATGGTTTTGTCTGTCTGAAGTTAGCTGTCTAGATTTAATGATACGAATAAAAATTTTTTACGAAAAAAATAGTCTTTAAATGTGTTATTATTTATTTAAGAAAATACATACTTCTATTAACAGCAATAAAAAATTAATGATAAATAAGTTTGTTCAACTAAACAAATAATTATTGAATATTAAAGAAGTAGAGGATGATAGAAAAGGTAAAATTTATTTAAAATATTGTATATGATTACTTAAAATATAAATCAACTTAGAACAAATTCAAAATTAAATATTAAAAAGATATAAATAATATATTCATTATATAATAATCAATTAAAAGTATTCATTACTACTACGGAAAAGTAGTATATTAAAAAAGCACTATTGATTCATATAAAAAAGTAATTTCATTTATTTTCAAAATTTTTAATAATACAGCAATGTTTGCTAAAATTAAACTACATATAAGTAAAATTATACACTTTCTTACATATGGTATTTGGCGCATAACTGAAGAAGAAAAAACATCTAAAAAAATAAGTTTTTTTAATATAGTTAAAGCTTTTATATTGTTATATAAAAATATAAATAGTTCAAAGCTAAATACAAGAGCTGCGGCACTTACCTATAATTCTTTATTATCTTTAGTTCCTCTTTTAGCAGTATTATTTGCTATAGCTAGAGGTTTTGGGCTTCAAAACATTGTAGAAAGTCAATTAATACAATATTTTTCCGGACAAAAAGAAGTGATTGAAAAATGTATGGGATTTATTGATAAATCTTTAGAATATGCTAAAGGGGGCTTGTTTCTCGGTATAGGAATAGTATTTTTATTATTTTCAGTTATCAGTTTAATATCCAATATAGAAGATAATTTTAATATAATATGGAGAATAAAAAAAGGAAGAACAATTTTTAGACAATTTACAGATTATTTAGCCTTAATTATAATAGCTCCCATATTTTTGATTTGTAATGCTGGTCTTTCTATAGTTTTAACTTCTGCATCAGATTTGCAGATTATTGAATGGGTTGCTAATCCATTAATAAAAATAGTTCCTTTTTTACTGACCATTTTATTATTTACATTTATTTATATATACCTACCCAATACTAAAGTAAAGTTCAGTGCTGCTTTCCTTGCAGGGGTTTTTAGTGGAATATGTTTTCAAGTTTTTCAAGTTCTTTACATTTCCGGGCAAATATGGATTTCAAAATATAATGCTATTTATGGAAGTTTTGCTGTTTTGCCTTTACTATTATTGTGGCTTCAATTAAGTTGGTTTATATGTTTGTTAGGGGTAGAATTATCTTTTGCTTATCAAAATGTAAATAAATTTAGTTTTGAAAAAGAAATTACCAATATAAGTAAACGATATAAAGAATTTGTTCTATTATTAATTATGACTCTTATTGTTAAAAGATTTGAATCTGCCGAGAAACCCTATACAGCAGATGAATTATCAGAAAAATATAAAATTCCTACACAATTGACGAGCGATACATTATATTATTTACAACAAATAGGACTAATTGCAGAAACTCCTACTAAGGATCCAAGAGAAATAGCATACATTCCAGCAGTAGATATAAATCTTATTACCATTAGTTATTTTTATAATAAAATGGATTTATACGGTTCTGAAGACTTCAAAATTGATACGATGCAGGAATTTAATAATATATGGAATAAAATTTTGGAAATCCGTAAAATAATAGATAGAAAAGAGAAATATACCCTTCTAAAAGATATTTGAGAATTTCTTACTATAGTTAAAAACCTATACATTGAAATTTATACTTTCAATATTTACACAAATAAAAGTTTTAGTTACATAAAGATTTTTTTTATAAAAATATTACTTTTGAAAACATAATAAATTAAACTAGGAATTTTGTAAATATGAAGAAATTATTTTGTCTTTTTTTGTTGATCAATACATTTGTACAATCCCAAGTAAAAAATCCTATAAAATGGGAATTTGAAATACACACTCTTCAACAGAATCAATACGAAGCTGTTTTTACTGCTTTTATAGAAAAGGGTTGGCATTTATATTCCAAAGACATAAAAGTAGAGAATGCAATTCCTACTACATTTACATATCCTAAAAATCCCAATGTTAAATTACTAGGAAATACTAAAGAAATAGGTAAAAAAATAGAAGAATATTCAGACGTATTTGAAGGAACATTAGTATATCTTTCAAATAAAGTTGAATACCGACAAAAATTTGAAGTTACAGGAAATAAACCTATAAAATTTGAAGCAGAAGTAGAATTTCAGATTTGCAATGATAAAGTTTGTTTAGCTCCAGATGGGGAATCCTTTTCTAGGACTGTAAAACCAGAAAATATTGATGAATTACGTTCAAGTGTTTCTTCTCAAGCTATTGATAATAAGGAAAATCATTCTCAGTTAAATGCATCAGAAGTAGTTGATAAAGAAGATATAATAAACGTCAATAAAGACAATATTGTTATACCCAGTTTAGATATTAATAATCCAATAAACAAAGCATGTGGAGAAAAAATAATTCAGGACGAAGGATTTTTATGGATTTTTATATTTGGCTTTATCGGTGGGCTAATAGCCTTATTGACCCCTTGTGTATATCCTATGATACCCCTTACAATATCTTATTTCACCAAACAAGCAAAAAATAAAAAACAAGGGAAAAAGGATGCATTAATTTATGCCTTTTTTATTCTTCTAATATTTTTATTATTTACATTACCTTTTCATTTAATTAATGGGATTAATCCGGATATATTTAATCAGATTTCTACAAATATTGGTCTCAATTTAGTATTTTTTATAATTTTTATAATCTTTGCCTTTAGTTTTTTTGGATATTATGATATAACTTTACCAAGTTGGATGGTCAATAAATCTGATAAAGCTTCCGAATCAGGTGGAATTATAGGATTATTTTTTATGGCTTTAACTTTGGTTATAGTATCTTTTTCCTGTACAGGCCCTGTGTTAGGAAGTATATTAGCCAATGCAATACAAAACCCAACCCAGCTTACAATGGCTTTTGGAGGTTGTGGCTTAGCTTGGGCTTTGATATTTGGAGGTTTTGCGCTATTTCCTCAATTTTTACATAACATGCCTAAATCTGGTGGATGGATGAATACTATTAAAGTTGTTTTAGGATTTTTAGAATTAGCCTTGGCATTTAAATTTCTTTCTAAAGCAGATTTAGTTGCAAAGACATTTTTCCTTAAAAGAGAAATATTTGTCGGTATATGGATACTTATAGCCCTTGCAATAGTATTATATTTATTAGGTATAATAAAATTTCCTCATGATGATAAAAAAGCTAAAATAGGAAGTGGAAGAAAAGTATGGGCGGGTATTTTTATGATTATCGGAATTTATATGATTCCTGGATTATTCCCAACTGATAAACCAAATTTGAAGTTGATGAGTGGATTAACTCCTCCATTAAATATTAGTATATACCACAAAGAAAATGAAAAAGGAGTTTTAGGATTAAATATTATTCATGATTATAATCAGGCATTGGAGTTAGCAAAAAAAGAAAACAAACCCATATTAATAGATTTTACAGGATATGGATGTGAGAATTGTAGGAAAATGGAAGAATATATATGGAGTAACCCTCAAATTTGGCAAATATTAAACACAGAATTCGTAATAGCTTCATTATACGTAGATGATTCTGAATTATTACCAAAAGAAGAGCAAAAAGTTGTTGATTTAAAAGAAGGTCGAAAGAGAAAGATCAAGACCATAGGAAATAAATGGTCTACTTTTCAAAGAGAAAATTTTAATTCAAACTCTCAACCTTTCTATGTTTTGATAACCCCCGATAATAAAATTCTCAATTTTCCTGTTGCCGGCTATATGAATAAAAATGATTTTCAAAACTTTTTACAATGTGGATTTAAAACTTTTAAAGAATTAAACAATAAACAATAAACAAATTATAGATTAATATAACATTAGTTTTCATTATACTTATGTAATAAAATTTGAATTTAATATATAATCAAAAAACGAAGTCTAATTAAAATGAAACAAAAATTAGTAGTCTTAACTGGAGCAGGGATGAGTGCTGAAAGTGGTTTAAGTACCTTTAGAGATTCGGGAGGGTTATGGGATCAGTATGATGTTAAAGATGTAGCTTCTATTGAAGGATGGATTAATAATCCGAAATTAGTACAAGATTTCTATAATAAAAGAAGAGCAGAATTAAAAGATCATACCCCTAATGAAGGTCACTATTTAATTAAAGAATTAGAAAATATTTTTCATGTAACCATAATTACACAAAATGTTGATAATTTCCATGAAAGAGCAGGTTCACAACATGTTATACATTTACATGGAGAACTAAGCAAAGTAAGAAGTGTAAAAAATCCATCACTTATATATGAAACTTTAGAAGATGTTCATATGGGAGATTTAGCAGAAGATGGAAACCAACTTCGGCCCTATATTGTATGGTTTGGAGAAGAAGTTCCCAAAATGGAAGAAGCTATTAAATACACTGCACAGGCAGAGATTTTTTTAGTTATAGGAACTTCCCTTCAAGTATATCCGGCAGCTTCTTTATTAAATTTTGTACCCCCTGAAGCAAAAATTTATATAATAGATCCTAATCCTTTAGAAATGTATCTGCCAGAAAATATTATATATATACAAAAAGGTGCTACAGAAGGGTTAAAGATATTTAAACAAAAAATTTCTAAATAAGTTTTTTATATCAATCTAAATTTTTTAATAAAAATAACTCTGTTATTCGGTCTTAGTATTTTATGCTTACATATATATTCTATTGTCAGAATCGAATTTTTATAAAATTAAATTTGAGTTAAAGTTCTAAAAAAATTTAGCTAAATAAAATGATAAATGAAATTAATCAAGAATATATAACGAATATATTAACTGGAATGACATAGTTTCTTACATTTGAAAAATTAAAATATATGTAATGAATATCATTTTATTTGATGCAGAAGAAAGAGGAGATCTTCTTCCATTAACATTCACACGACCCGTATCCGAACTTAGAATGGGAATTTTTACTTTTTCAGAAAGATGGAATAAAATTTTTCAGACAGAAAAAATCTCATTTTTAACCCAAAAATATCTTTCAAAAAAATACCCTGTACAGTATAAAGAAGAAAACATATTTATTAATCCCTCATATTTTCCAAATCAGGATTTTATTCTAACAATTAAAAATCTCAAAAAAGGAGAGGCACTAGTATTTAAAAATAAAATAATAGCAGCAAGGAGTTCAGAAGGTGAATTTTTTGCTCAAAAATTCAATAAAAAAATAGAATATAATTTTAATGGAATCCATATAGCATATCCTTGGAATCTGTTTACCTATAATAATCATGCTATTAATTATGATTTTACTCTCGTTTCAAAGCAAAATCAATCACAGACTTTATCTTCAACAGTAAATGTAATAGGGGACAGTTCAAAAATATTTATAGAAAACGGAGTAACTGCGGAATATGTTACTTTAAATACCCAAGAGGGGGTAATTTATCTGGGGAAAAATTCGGAAATAATGGAGGGAAGTCACATAAGAGGTAGTTTAGCTTTATGTGAAGGATCTAAAATACATATGGGGGCAAAGGTTTATGGGGGTACAACTATTGGTCCCTATTCTAAAATAGGAGGAGAAGTTAATAATAGTATTTTAACAGCATATTCTAATAAAGGGCATGATGGGTTTTTGGGAAATTCTGTTTTGGGAGAATGGTGTAATTTAGGGGCAGATACCAACTCTTCAAATATGAAAAATAATTATGATATTATTAAATGCTGGAACTATCCACAATCAACATTTATAAGTACAGAATTACAATTTTCAGGACTTATTATGGGAGATCACTCAAAATCTGCCATAAATACCCAATTTAATACGGGAACAGTTGTTGGGGTTTTTGCCAATATTTTTACTTCGGGTTTTCCACCCAATATAATAAAGTCTTTTTCTTGGGGAGGTAAGTCTGAAAATCTTAAGTTTAATTTTTCAAAAGCTTTAGAAGTTGCAGAAAGAATGATGAAAAGAAGAAATAAAAAACTATCTGAAGATGAAAAAGATATTTTGGAATATCTATACCTACTTAATAAATAATTCTAAATAAATAGTTTTTTTTACCAAATTAAAGTAATGATTATAAAAGAGACAATATATTTTATTAAAAAAAGAGTTTTTAGTAAATTTCATTAGGTTAAGTTTTATTGTAAAAAAAAAAAGCTTAAATTTGCCCCTTAAAATTAAAAGAAATATATAACAGAATGGCTGGAACTTACAACAATATTCTTGAGTTAATTAACAATACACCGTTGGTTCGCTTGAATAGAGTAACAGAAGGGATGAAAGGTGAGTTTTTTGCGAAACTGGAATGCTTTAATCCTGGACATTCAACTAAAGACAGAATAGCTCTTCATATCATTGAGAATGCTGAAAAAGAAGGAATTTTAAAACCGGGGGCCACAATTGTGGAAACTACCTCAGGAAATACCGGTTTTTCTATAGCAATGGTTAGCATTGTCAAAGGTTATAAGTGCATATTAGCCGTTAGTGATAAAACCAAACCAGAGAAAATAGCTTTTTTAAAAGCTATGGGAGCTAAAGTTTTTTTATGCCCTGCTAATGTACCCGCAGATGATCCTAAATCTTATTATCAGGTAGCAAAAAGAATAGCAGAAGAAACCCCTAACTCATTATACATCAATCAATATTTCAATAAAGAAAATACACATTCACATTATCTAACTACAGGTCCCGAAATTTGGGAACAAACACAAGGTAAAATAACTCACTTAATAGGATGTACAGGTACAGGAGGAACTTTAACAGGAGCTGCTGAATTTTTAAAAGAAAAAAATCCTCAAATTAAAATTATAGGAGTAGATGCTGTAGGATCTGTTTTAAAGAAATATTTTGAGACAGGAGAATTAGACCCAAATGAAATTAAACCTTATCAAATTGAAGGTTTAGGAAAGAATTTAATCCCTGGAGCATTAGATTTTTCTGTAGTAGATCAATATATAAAAGTATCAGATGAGCCTAGTGCATACGCTACACGTGAACTTGCATTAAAAGAAGCAATGATGGTAGGGTATACCAGTGGTGCCTGTTTAGTAGCTGCACGGAAAATAGAAGATACTTTTAATGAAAATTCAGTAGTAGTACTTTTATTTCCAGATCATGGATCACGGTATATGACAAAAGTATTTAGTGATGATTGGATGAAATCTCAAGGGTTTACAAAAAGTAAACTTAACGGTTTAGAATCTAATGCTACTATAGAACGAGTTAAATAAAATAAAGCAAAACTATATTAATGGATATTTTTGAAAGAATAAAAAGCCATGAAGGACCTTTAGAAAAGTATGCAGAATATGCAGAAGGAGAATACATGTTTCCCGTTTTAGAAGGAGAAATAGGTTCAAGGATGATATTTAAAGGCAAAGAAATGGTAATATGGAGTATAAATGATTACCTAGGATTAGCCAATCACCCAGAAGTAAGAAAAACAGATGCCGAAGCGGCAAAAAAATATGGAATGGCCTACCCAATGGGAGCAAGAGCCATGTCGGGGCAAACCCCATATCATGCTGAATTAGAAAAACAATTAGCTGAATTTGTTAATAAAGAAGCTGCTTATTTACTAAATTTCGGGTATCAGGGTATGGTTTCTATTATAGATACCATGGTTTCAAAAAATGATGTAATTGTTTATGATGTAGATAGTCATGCTTGTATAGTAGATGGAGTAAGGTTACATTTTGGAAAAAGGTTTACCTATCAACATAATGATATAGAAAGTTTAGAGAAAAATCTAAAAAGAGCAGAAAAAAACGCAGCAGAATCTGGTGGGGGAATATTTGTAATTACTGAAGGTGTTTTTGGAATGAGAGGAGAGCAAGGGAAATTAAAAGAAATTATAGAACTTAAAAAGAAATATAATTTCCGATTATTAGTAGATGATGCACACGGTTTTGGTACTTTAGGTAAAAGAGGAGCAGGAACAGGTGAAGAACAAAATTGTCAGGATGGAATAGATTTATATTTTTCTACCTTTGCAAAATCTATGGCAGGCTTTGGGGCTTTTATTGCTGCAGATAAAAAGATTATTAAATTCCTAAAATATAATCTACGTTCTCAAATTTTTGCAAAGTCTTTACCAATGCCTATGGTTTTAGGAGCACTTAAAAGATTAGAATTACTCCGAAGTAATTCAGAATTAAAAGACAAACTTTGGCATAACGTTATAAAACTTCAAAATGGATTAAAAGAAAGAGGTTTTAATATAGGCAATACCAACACTTGTGTTACTCCGGTCTATTTAGAAGGCTCTCCTGTAGAAGCTTCTTTACTTATTAAAGATATCAGAGAACATTATGGTATTTTTACGAGTGTAGTAGTATATCCTGTAATTCCAAAGGGAATGATTCTTTTAAGATTAATACCTACGGCAGCTCATACAGACAAAGATATAGATGAAACACTACATGCTTTTGAATCCGTAAGAGAAAAACTTATAAATGGAATATATAAAGCAGAAGAAGATAAATTACATTTAGATATTAAATAGTAAATAAAAATATAAAAAAACTCCTTAATATATAAGGAGTTTTTTTATTATGAAAATTAATAAATTAGAATAATTAATCTATTCGTCCGGGATATACTTCAAGAGCGTTTTTAAGAATAATTAATGCTTGTTTTAAATCTTCTTTATCTAAAACATAAGCAATACGTACTTCATTCTTTCTTGCACCGTTAGTATAAAAACCCGAAGCTGGTGCCATCATTACCGTTTTGCCTTCATATTCATATTCAGATAGCAACCATGCACAGAATTTATCTGCATCATCAATAGGAAGTTTTGCTACAGTATAAAAAGCACCCATTGGAATTGGAGAATATACGCCAGGTATTTTATTTAATCCGTCAATTAAAAAATTGCGTCGTTCTAAATATTTATTATATACTTCTCGCATATAATCTTCTGGAGTATCAATAGAAGCTTCTGCAACAATTTGTCCCAATAAAGGAGGGCTTAAACGAGCCTGGCAAAATTTCATCACATTATTCTTAAGCTCTTTATTTTTAGTGACTAAAGTCCCAATACGTATTCCACATTCACTGTATCGTTTAGATACGGAATCAATGAGTACTACATTTTCCTCAATTCCCTTTAAATGAAAAGCAGATATATAAGGAGTATTGTTGTAACAAAACTCACGGTATACTTCATCTGAAAATAAATATAAATCATATTTTTTCACCAAATCTCTTATTTGATTCATCTCAGATTGGGTATAGAGATAACCTGTAGGATTATTAGGATTACAAATCATAATACCTTTAGTGCGTGGCGTTATAAGATCCTCAAACCTTTCGATAGATGGTAACGCAAAACCCTCTTCAATAGTTGAAACAACAGATTTAATTATAGCTCCAGCTGCAATTGCAAAAGCTGTATAGTTAGCATAAGCAGGCTCAGGTACTATAATTTCATCACCAGGATCTAAACAGCTCATAAATGCAAAATTCACAGCTTCAGAGCCACCAGTAGTTACAATAATATCATTTTCATTAACATCGATATTAAATCTGTGATAATAATCTGCCAATTTAGATTTAAGACTTTTTATACCGTCACTCGGACTATACTCTAATATTTTTCTATCGATAGTATGTAAAGCATTCAGAGCAACCTTTGGTGTCTGTATATCTGGTTGGCCTATATTTAGATGATATACTTTTATGCCTTTAGATTTAGCCTTATCAGCAAGAGGTACTAATTTTCTTATAGGGGATTCAGGCATTAATTGGCCTCTTTGAGAAGTTTTTGGCATTATTATAAATTATAATGTTTTTTTTGACTGTTAAGATTTTACGCACAGCAAAAATAATAAAAATAAATAATCTAATTTTTTTAATTAAGTGATTTTATTTATAGCCTGGCATATAAAAGTGCTATCTATATAAATTCTATTTTATTTTTTATTACTATAAATATAATTGTGTGTGTAATTATTGAGATTTTTAATCAATAAGAATATTATAAATATATGTATAATAGGTTATTAAATCGAAAGAAATAATTTTAAATTTCGAAAAAGTAACCATGATATTTAACATAAAAATACTATTATAAGAACCAAATATTCAATATTTTATATGTATAAAAAACATATTTTTTTATTAAAAAATAGTTTATACATTTGAAATAAATCGATTAAAAATAACAAAAAAATGGAAGATAATAATTTGCACTTATCTCTTAAGAGAAAAAATAGATTTGAAAGTACTAAATCTGGTTATGATGTAGTTATAGTCGGAGGTGGAGTTAATGGTCTCGGTACAGCCTGGGATGCTGCTTTACGTGGTTTCAAAGTACTATTAGTTGAAAAGGGAGATATAGGTTCAGGTACCTCCTCTTGGTCTAGTCGTATGATTCATGGAGGACTAAAATATTTGGAAAAATATGATGTACCTTTAGTACGTGAGTCTTTAAAAGAAAGGGAATGGTTGGTAAAGTCTGCACCACACTTAGTTCGCGAACTCCGTTTTATTATACCTTTTTATAAAAACAATCAAAATTCTGCAATGATTTTACGTTTAGGGATGATTGCTTATGATATTCTTTCATTTGATAAATCATTGAAAAGTTTTGAGTTTTTCTCCCGAAAAAAAATATTAGAAAAAGAACCAGGGTTAAATCCCAAAGACCTTAAAGGGGGATGTGCTTATTCCGATGCGCAAGTTGATTATTCTGAAAGATTATGTTATGAAATAGCTTTAGCAGCTAAAGAAGCAGGAGCAGAGATTTTAACACATGTAAAAGCTATAGATTTAAATGTTTCAAATGGTAAAGTAAATTCAATTAAAATAAAAGATGAATTGAGTGGAGAAGAAGTAGATGTGCCAACTAAAATAGTTATTAATGATGCAGGTCCATGGATAGATGATGTATGGCCTAAAGAACATATTTCTTTACCAAGAATGAATGGAGGAACTAAAGGCACACACTTAGTATTACACTCCTTTCCGGGTGCTCCTAGCGATGCTTTTTATTATGAATCTGATGATGCACGTCCTATGATGGTCATTCCTTGGAAAGATCGATATTTGATAGGTTCTACAGACATTCCTTTTGTGGGAGATTTAGACACTGCTTCAGCTACACAAGATGAATATGATTATATACTTTATGAAACCAATAAGGTATTACCCGAGGCAAAATTAACTAAAAAAGATGTAATCTATGCTTATACAGGTGTACGTCCATTACCTTATAGTGAAGGCTCTAAAGTTTCTGATATTACGCGAAGACATAAAATTGTAGATCATAAAGATAAATATGATGGCTTATATACTTTAGTTGGAGGGAAGCTAACCACATTTAGACAAGTAGGAGAAGATTTTGGTGATATTTTATCCAAACGTTTAGGTAAGAATGTTAAATGTAAAACCCGAAAAATGAAATTGCCCGGAGGTAATATAACTTCTATGGAAGAACTACGAAATCAGATTAAAAACACTGGTATTAATGAAACTTTAATAAGACGTTTGGCAGATCAATATGGAACTATTGGAGTAAAGTTATCAAAATTCATTATGGAAAAACCAGAGAGACAAGAGATTATTGATGAAGCTTTTGGTTTGACGGTAGGAGAAGTTGAATGGGCAGTAACATTTGAAGAAGCATATAGACTATCCGATGTAATCGCACGAAGAATTATGACCGGTTTAGAAGATGACTTAGGATTAGGTTCAATAGAGCCAGTTTCAAAAATTTGTGCAAAAATTTTAGATTGGAATGAAGAAAGAAGATTACAAGAAATAGAGCTTTATAAAAACTATATTAAAAGATTAGAAGTAAAATAAAAACAAATTAAAAATATAAATAAACAAAAAATCACAAAAAATTAATTATGAAAACAAAAGTTGTTATTGGTATAGACATAGGTCTAACCGGAATGAAAGCAATTGCTTTTGATTTGAAAGGAAATATTACTGCATCACAATCAGCTACGTCTCCTCATGATATGCCTAAACCACACTGGTCAGAAAGAGAAGGTGAAGATTTTTGGGCTGCCGTGTGTAAAATGTTACGGCACTTAATGGGGAAACTTGAAAATTATGAAATAATAGGAGTAGGATGTAGTGCACATGGAGATGGAATATGGATTTTAGATGAGAATAATAGACCTTTAAGACCGGGAATTTTATCTTTAGATACAAGAGCTTTTGAAACATCTTTGAAATACTCTAAAAAATTAGAAGAATTGCTTTTAACTACTGGACAGGGAGCTTCTCCTTCCTCACCCGCTACATTATTAGCCTGGTTAAAAGAAAATGAGCCTGAAACCTTAGCTAAAGCTAAATCATTTATGTGGGCAAAAGACTTTATTAGATATAGGTTGTCAAGAACCGTAGGAACAGATTTAACAGAGGCGAGTACTTCGTTTTTTAACTATAAAAAACAAGAATGGGATCCTAAAGCATTTGAACTATATGATTTGAGTGAATTAGAAAAGATAGCACCTATAGTAAATAATCCCACAGATATAGTAGGATCTATCGGGTATGATACCCATATTCATACAGGACTGCCGGAAGGTATTCCAGTAGTTGCCGGGTTACATGATGTGGATGCAGGAGCTATCGGAGCAGGGGCAACACATCCGGGACAACTAGCGGTGATGGCAGGAACATATAGCATTAATGAAGTTATTTCTGCTCAGCCCAAAGTCTCCAAAGACTGGTTTTGTAGAAGCTTTATAAGAAAAGGTCTATGGATGAATATGGCTATATCTCCCGCTTCTTCTTCAAACTTAGAATGGTTTGTTCAGACTTTATGCCAACAAGAGTTGGACATAGCTAAAAGAGCTGGTATAGATCCTTATGGTTTTGTAGATAAAGAAATTGCTGAGGTAGCTGATGATCCTTCCGATATTGTATTTTTCCCTTTCTTATATGGAAATCCTTTAGATGTAGATGCAGATTCTTGTTTTATGGGAATGAGGGCTTGGCATAATAGAGGGCATTTACTTAAAGCAATCTATGAAGGTATAGCGTTTAACCATAAATATCACATTGATCCTTTGATTGAAAATTTCCAAGTAGATGAAATTCGGGTAGTTGGTGGCGTTACGAGAAGTAGTATTTGGCCTAAAATGCTAGCCAGTGTTTTAGATCGCCAAATATTAATACCGGAAGTTTCCGAAGGAGGAGCATTAGGTACAGCTATGATCGTAGCTGTAGGAATTGGGCAATTCAAAGATCTAGATGAAGCTGCTAAAACCATGGGGTCAAAATCTATAGCTATAGATCCGGATCCGAAAATTAAAGAGATGATTATTCCTGCTTATGAAAAGTATAAGGAATATATGAAACAAATATATCCTTTATGGAAAAACAAATAAACTAAAAAATCACTGCTTAATCTATGACTAAAAAAACTCCCGAAATTCGGGAGTTTTTGGTTGTAAACTATAGTTTATTGGCAGATCCGAGAACATTGCTAATTAGATGTTTATACACTTCTTTCATATCATCTCTTGCTATAGCCAGGTAAATCCTGGGGTCATATTCGTAGGGAATTTCAGCAAAAAACTTACGAATTGAAGCTGTCATAGTTAGTCGACTGTCCGAATCAATATTGATTTTGCAGACAGCTTGCTTTGCTGCTTTAGCAAGCTGAGATTCAGGAATTCCTATTGCATCTTTTAATTTTCCACCATATAGATTGATAGTTTTTACTTTATCTTGAGGTACTGTGGAAGAACCATGAAGGACAATAGGGAAATCTGATAATTTTCTTTCGATTTCCTCAAGAACATTAAAGGCTAAAGGTGGGGGGACTAATACTCCTCTTTCATCTTTTTCACATTGTTCCGCAGTAAATTTATAAGATCCATGAGCTGTACCTATGGATATGGCTAATGAATCACAACCTGTATGAGAAACAAAATTTATAACATCTTCAGGTTCTGTATACGTAGATATTTTTGAATATTTATATCCTTCAGCGCCAGCAATTACCCCTAACTCACCTTCAACAGTTACATTAAATTTATGTGCATAATCTACTACAGATTTTGTGAGTTTTATATTTTCCTCAAATGGAAGATGAGAACCATCAATCATAACAGAAGAAAAACCATCATCTATACAATTTTTACAAAGTTCCAAAGTATCTCCATGATCCAAATGTAGAGCTATTTGTGGTTTTTCTAACCCTAAATCTTTAGCATATTCTACTAATCCTTTAACCATATCAGGAATTAATTTAGGTCCAATATATTCTCTGTCACTTTTTAATATTTGTAGAATTACCGGAGATTTTGTTTCCACTATAGCCTGTATTATTGCCTGTACTTGTTCCAGATGGCAAAAATTAAACCCAGGAACAGCATATCTTTCTTTAAGAGCTCTAGATAACATTTGTTTAGTATTAACTACTCCTAATTCGTTATAATTAATCATATTTTATAGGTTTTAATTTGTTTCATATGTATAAACACCTCATTTTTTATAGAGTATTAAAAAAATTTGAGTGAATGTAGTTTTTTCTATTTAATTATTTTTAATAAATAATTTAGTAATGAAATAATGTATATTTCATATTTAATTTTGAAAGATAAAGTAAATATGTTTAATTGTAGTAATGAAAAATATCATATAGTATAAATACTAATTTAAAAATACAGAATTTTTGTTTTTTTAACAATGGTACATAAAAATGAAAACTGATAAATATTCATTTATCAGTTTTTCGTTTTATTCTTTATTTTTAGAATCTATTATAATAGTAACCGGACCATCATTAATAGAATAAATTTTCATATCAGCTCCAAATATCCCGGATTGTATAGGTTTACCTAATGAAAATGTTAATTCTTCTTTAAATTTTTCATATAAAGGAAAAGCGAAATCGGGTTTAGAAGCTTTTATGTAACTAGGTCTATGACCTTTTTTAGTTGAAGCATAAAGAGTAAACTGACTTATTACTAAAATATTTCCGTCAATATCCAGAACGGATTTATTCATTACTTCATTTGCATCATTAAAAATGCGCAGATTTATAATTTTATTGACAAGCCATTGTATGTCTTCATGATTATCTGAGTTTTCAATACCTAAAAATAATAAGAGTCCATTAGAAATTTTTCCTTTGATTTGTCCATCAATTTTTACAGATGCTTCTATAACTCTTTGTATGACAACTCTCATAAGTATTTTTAAATAAAAGGAAGTTTGGTTATTTTATATTTTAATTTTTTATCTCTGACTTCAATAAAAATATCAGTATTAATTTGTGAATATCCCCTGACTGCTAAATGTTCATTATTGATTCCTGAATATTGTATAGGCATTTCAAAACCCGCAAAGTTTACCATTTTAGCTACTAACTTTATATGGTTACTAAATAATGCAATCTTCTTTATGATTTATAATTCATTTAATAGTTTAGTGATTTCATCTAGGTTTGGTGCTATAATTATATCTACTCGTCTGTTCATAGCTTTACCGGTGGCTGTAGAATTCTCTGCAATTGGTAAATATTCTCCTCTACCAGAAGCTGTCATCTGAGTGGGAGACACTCCTTCATTTTGTAGTGCTCTGGTTATAGAAGTAGCACGCATTACAGATAAGTCCCAATTATCTTTTATATTCCCATTTCCCAAATACTTATCAGAGTCTGTATGGCCTTGTATGATTATGTTAAGATCTTTATCATTTGCTAAAACAGCTGCTAATTCATGTAAAGCATTAAGCCCTTCTGATTCTACAGTCCAGCTAGCTGAAGGAAACAGCAATTTATTTTCCATAGAAACATATACATTCCCTCCCTTTTCTTCCACTGTTATTCCTTTGCCTTCATAATTTTTTAGAGCGTTTTGTAATTTTTCTTTCAATCCTGATACAGCTTCTTTTTGCTGGCTGATAAGACCTTCTAGCTCGTTAATTCTTTTGATTTTTTCTTTTAGTTGGGTTTGTGTTTGTTCCAGATCTCCTAAAAGTTTTTCTTTATCTTCTAAGTTGGATTTTACTTCATTTGAAATTTCAGCATTTTTTTTCTGTAAATCATCTAGATCTTTCAATTTGGCAGTGTATTCTAATTGTAGATTTTCATATTCTTTATCCAAATCTTCTTTTTTCTTAGTTAATGCTTCCTCTTGTTCTTTAAGTGAGGTATATTGTGATCTTAATTTATTTAATTCTGCTTCTTTTTCTTCTATTTCTTTTTTGTTTTTGCTTTCTCCTTGTAAAGCTGCATAATATTTTTGTTCCAACTCTTTATATTTTGTTTGAGGAACGCAAGAAATAATGGTAATTGATAAGGGAATAGCTATTAGTGTTTTTTTCATGGAATTAAAATATTATAAATATTATTATTTGTTTATATTTTCAGTTCTATTCCTACCGGAGCATGGTCTGAGTGTATTGCTTGAGTAAGAATATATGCTCTTTCTAATTTATTTTCAAGGTTACGGGTAATTAAATTATAATCAATTCTCCAACCTTTATTATTTTGTCTGGCTGTTTTAACTCTATATGTCCACCACGAATATTGAAAAGGTTCATGATTAAAAACTCTAAAAGTGTCAATTAAATTGCATTGCGTGAAAAAATTGTCTAACCATGCACGTTCTTGAGGCAAAAAACCGGAAACTTTTGCATTTCTTACAGGATCGTTTATATCTATAGCCTGATGACAGATATTTAAATCTCCACTAATTATTAAATTAGAATTTTCTTTTTCTCTATTTTTTATGTAATTCAGAAAATATTCGCAGAAATCTAATTTAAAGCCCAATCTATCCATATTGGTAGCAGAAGGAACATATACACTAATAGCCGAAAAATCTTTAAAATCAGCTTGTATTACTCTACCTTCTTTATCATACGTCTCGTTATCACACCCAAATTTTACGGATATAGGTTTTTCTTTAGATAATATAGCTACTCCACTATAGCCTTTTTTTTCTGCAGGAAACCAATAGGTATAATATCCCAAATCTTCAAATTGGGAAATATTAAATTGGTCTGTATGAGCTTTTATTTCCTGTAAACTTAGTATATCTGGATTTGCGGATTGCAACCATTTTATGAAATCCTTATTTAAAGCAGCACGTATGCCATTTACATTATAACTTAATAATTTCATTTAGCAAAAATACTGTTTTTTTATCTTTTTAGTTTATTTTGGAAATTCTTTGTTAAGAAAAAATATATTATAAATTCGAGAATACATTTAATTTTTTTTCTCATATGTGTATGATCGAGAAATGTGCCGAATTTAAATTTATTTTTCGCAAAAAATAAGAACTCATCAGATATAAATAATTATAGCGTTCTGGTAAAAGGTACATCCATTTAAATTTATGAAATTGCTAGTACATAACAAAATGTCATTTCCTAAAATAAAAAGTGACCTAATTAGCTTTATATTTAAAAGTGAAATATCAGATTTAAATCTATCTAAAAGTAATTCAAGATATTATGATCTCGTTAAAAACTAAATGAAGTTAGAGGTTTAAGAAAGAGGGTTATGTTAAACTTTCTAAAAATTTAATAACAGGAGTAAATGAGATATTTTCAATAGTTTTAAAAAAATCAATATTTTCTTGATGAGGTAAAAAATCTGAAATAATACGAAGGATAAAATCCTGAGGTCTTTTTAAATACATAAAGGTATAATCTTCCATATTTATAAGTGTACCTACTGGAAGATCAGTCGTTGTTACAAATTTATCTGAAGTGAGTGAGTGGAGAGAAGGGAATTTTGTTTTAGAGGTTGTTAACTGCAACTTTCCATTTTCAAAAATTTCTCCTGTATAACCTATAAGGGAAGAAGCAACTACTTCAACTAACTTACCTTTTTTTAATTCTTCAGGCATAGTATTTTCAATCCCTGTAATTGCTGTAAAACCAACCAATATATCTAAATCAGATTCAGGTTTTGCTAAGAGAGCCTTAGCTATTTTTTCACGACCTATACCGGAAGTTATAACTTCATAAGAATGTTTCAATGAAGTAAATTCTCTGAAACCATTCATAATTTTTTCTTTTTCTTCTTTCATAGGGGTAAACAAAGTAATTTTCATAATTTATTCCTGATTTAAAAAATTAAAATATTCTCGTAATATAGTTGAATTAGGTCTTCCTTTTGTGTTTATTTCTAATAATTTAGGATTATTAGATACATAGAAAAAAGAATCTAAGTTCTTTAGTAATTCTTCTGTACGGTGAACTTCAATATATTCAAAGTTATATTCTTTAGCAAATGTATGACCAGTCCGATTATGTTGAGTTACAAAAAATTCATTCAGAGACTCCGTAGTATCAGGGCCGGGTATAATCTTAAAAATGTCTCCCCCACCATTATTGATAAGAATAACTCTAAAATTACTTGGAATATATTTATTCCAGAAAGCATTAGAATCATAGAAAAAGCCCATATCTCCAGTTATTAATAGAGTAGGATTTTTATCAGCAACAGCAAAACCAACAGCTGTAGAAATGGACCCGTCAATACCACTTGCTCCACGGTTGCAAAATATTTTATGCTTAGAATTAAAATTAAATAATTGTGTGTATCGGATCATAGAGCTATTAGATATTTGAAGATTATAATGATCAGGAATTTTTTCATTTAAAATTTTTATAACTTTTAAATCACAAAATGGAAGATTTTTAACGAATACTTCATGTTTTTTTTCTTTTTCATTTTTCAATTTTTCCCAAATTAAAGAATAATTAGAATCTTTGTGAGGTTGATTAACAAGTTTTTGGAGAAAATTAACAGGAGAATCTATAATTTTTTCAGTTAAGGAAAAGAATGTATCAGGATGCCAAAATTCGTCTAAATGCCAATGACCTTTTAATTTTGAATTACGTAAAAAAACTTTTATTTTTTTTGAAACCACATTTTGACCGATAGTTAAAAGAAGATCAGGTTTGTATTCTTCCATGGTATCCTTTCCAAAAGGAGATATATAACGGTCAATATTTGAGTATAAGTTAGAAGAATTGATATTTGAAGTTATTTCAGTAAGAATAATCGTATCTTTCCTCTTAGCAATTTTATCAAGTAATATTTTTAATTCAGAATTGGATTGTTGCATTCCTACCAAAATCATTTTTTTATCATATCGATTCCAAAATGGAATTAAATAATCATAATTTTCTAAAGAATAGCCTCTTTCAGGTAAAGTAAGTTTCTCTATATTAATTTCTATTTTTTCCGTTTGCTCATATAACGGTTCGGAAAAAGGTATATTAATATGTACCGGTCCAGATTTTAATATACAAGTTTGTAAGGCTTTCTTTATAATTAAAAAATTATTAGCGATAGAATGATCTTCTTCTGATTCTGAAAGTTGAAAGGATCCATATATATGATTTTTATATATTTCTTTTTGACGAATAGTTTGTCCATCGAAAATATCTACATAATTTTCAGGTCTGTCCGCAGTTAGTACTAACATGGGAACATTTTGGTAAAAGGCTTCTATAATTGCCGGATAGTAATTGGCAGAAGCTGTTCCGCTAGTACAGCAAATAGCAACAGGCTTTTGCTTAGATTGTGCCATTCCTAAAGAAAAAAAGGCAGCTGAACGTTCATCTACAATACTATAACATGTATATTTTTTATGATGGGTAAAATGAATGGTTAGGGGAGCATTTCTAGATCCGGGAGAAATTATTATATCGGTAATTCCGTATCTGTAAAGAACTTCTCCTAATAATTGTACGGATAATTTTTTGCTATACATTTTCTTATAATTTAAAAAAAGAAAGAGATTAAAAAATATTTAATCTCTTATAATTTTATTTATTATGTTTTTATTTAATAGGTCAACATTCCACCATTAACATTAAGCACATGTCCGGTTACATAACTAGACAGATCACTAGCAAGATATAAACAAGCATTGGCTATATCTTCAGGAGTTCCTCCACGCTTTAATGGAATATTATCTCTCCATTGTTGCACTGTTTTTTGATCTAAAACCTGAGTCATTTCAGTTTCAATAAAACCGGGAGCAACAACATTGCATCTAATGTTTCGAGAACCTAATTCTAAGGCTACAGACTTTGAAAAACCTATAATTCCAGCTTTGGAAGCAGCATAATTAGATTGTCCTGCATTTCCTTTTATACCAACTACAGAACTCATATTTATAATGGAACCGCTTTTTTGTTTCATCATGGGTTTGGTTACAGCTTTGGTAATATTGAATACAGAATTTAAATTTATTTTTAAAATTTCCTCCCAATCTTCTTTATTCATTCTTAAGAGAAGGTTATCTTTAGTAATTCCGGCATTATTAACAACTATATCTATTTGGCCAAATTCTTTTAAGACTTCATCAACTAAAGTTTGAGCATCATCATAATCAGAAGCATCAGATTTATATCCTTTGATTTTTGTTATGGAAAATAATTCTTTAATTAGAGAATCAGCTTTTGCTACAGAAGAAACATATGTAAAAGCTATGTTAGCTCCATGTTGTGCAAACATTTCTACAATTCCTTTTCCTATACCTCGGGTTGCTCCTGTGATAATCGCTGTTTTTCCTTCTAGCAATTTCATAATACAATGTTATTTAATTTCATGTCAAAGATAATAACTTTTGTCTAAATCTAGATAACTTATAAAAAAGGAATACGTGAATTATTTCATTAGGTTTTAAAACATTTTTTTAGAGTAAGGAATAGATTTATCAAATTAGATTTTATATATTAAATTTCTCTTTTATAAAAGATAGAATGTAATTCGTGGTTTTCTCTAATCCTAAAACAGATGAATTTATACATAAATGGTAAGAGCTAGCTCTACCCCAACCTCTGTTGCTATAAAAATTATAATATTCTTTTCTTTGTCTATCTGTTTTTTTATTATATTCTAAAGCTTCTGCTTCTGATATGTTTTTTCTTTCTGCGGTTCTTTTTGCTCTGTCCTCAATATCGGCAGTTATAAAAATATTTAAAGAAAGAGGTTGTTCCCTCAAAATATAATCTGCACATCTTCCCACAAAAACTGAAGATTTTAAATTTGCTAAATCTTTAATAATATCACTTTGTATTTTAAAAAGAGTATCATTTCCTAAATAATTTTTTGAAAATTGCAACCCTAAAAAATTTTTAAAGAAATTAAAATTATTTTTTTCATCAGCTTTTTCAAAAAATTCTTTGTTTAAACCACTTTCTTGGGAGGCTAAACTAATCAGTTCTTTATCATAATAAGCAAAATTTAAATCTTTGGCTAATTGTCTACCTATTAATCTTCCACCACTTCCTAATTGTCTTCCGATATTTATAATATATTTATCATTCATAGCTTTTTTTATGTTTTTAAGGGATTATTTATTTTTTATTTTAGCAAATTGAAAATACAGCATAATAGCTGCTACAGTACAGGCAACAAAGTCTGCTATGGGCATACTAGCCCATATTCCTGTAATTCCAAAAAAATGTGGGAGAATAAGTAAACAAGGGATTAAAAAAAGTACTTGTCGGGTAAGGGATAAAAATATTGCTTTGTTTGGCATTCCTATACTTTGAAAAAAAGTAGAAGTAACCATTTGAAATCCTACTATAGGATAAAATATAAATACTATACGTAATCCTGTGGTAGATAAATCAATAAGTTTTTGATCTGAGGTGAAGATAGAAGCTACAGTGTGAGGCGTAAGCTGAACAATAATAAACCCAATAGACATAATTATAGTGGCATAGGTTATAGCTTTTATTAATACTTTTCTCACTCTGGAATAATGAGCGGCTCCGTAATTGTATCCAGCAATAGGTTGCATTCCTTGATTTAATCCTATAGTAATCATAACAAAAAGAAAAGCAATACGATTTATAATTCCATAAGCACCCACAGCAAGATCTCCTCCATATTTTAACAAACCTTTATTAATTAAAATAACAATAATACATGAGGCGGTATTCATAAGAAAAGGAGACATACCTATAGATAAAGAATCTATAACAATTCGGCGTTTTAATTTGAATGTTCCTTTTTGAAAATGTAAAAAATTATTTTTATTATTAAATAAATATATTTGCCAACTTAGTACGGTGATTTGAGAAATTACTGTTGCAAGAGCACTACCTCTAATTCCCCAATGAAAAACAAATATAAATAAAGGGTTTAGAATTAAATTTATAATTACCGTGAATATAGTAGCAAACATTGCCTTTTCAGGGCTACCGGCAGATCTTAGCAATGCATTTAGTCCTAAATACATATGGGTTACCACATTTCCCAATAATATGATGACCATGAAATCGTGTGCATAGGGTAAAGTAATATTACTTGCACCAAAAAAATAAAGTATGGGATTTAAAAAAAGGAGCATAATAACACTGTATGCAATTCCCATAATAAGATTCATTGTTACAACATTTCCGAGAATGTTGTTAGCTGTGCTATAGTCTTTTTGTCCTAATTTTACGGAAAGTAGAGTGGAAGCTCCTACTCCTACTAAAGAACCAAAGGCAGAAGCTAAGTTCATTAATGGGAAGGTTATTGCTAAGCCAGCTATGGCAAGTGGACCTATCCCATGTCCAATAAAAATACTATCAGTAATATTATAGAGAGAGGAAGCAGTCATTGCTATAATTGCTGGTAATGAATATTGTAAAAGTAGTTTTCCAATATCTTTGGTTCCTAACTCTAGAGGGAGTCCCTTATTTTCCATTTTTGAACAGTATGATTTTTAATTTGTAAAATTACTAAAAGATACATTTTTTAATACTATTTAAATAAAAGAACAGCTATAATAAGCTGTTCTTTTATTTAAATATGTTATTTACGTCTAAATATCATTTTATTCTTGCAATTCATTTTGAATATTTTCTTTTAAATTTTCCGCTTCATATTTCGTTTTATTAAAAGCTTTGTTAAAATTTTTTTTAGCTTTGTTTGCAATATTATCCATATTATTAGATAATTCGTCTAAAAACCCTTCTTCTTGAAGTTTTCTTACTATATAAACCATACCAGCTCCAATAGCAGCTCCAATTATTAATTTTTTCATATTTGATTGTTATTTAATTAAATATATTTATTTAAAGAATTTTTTAGTGTATAAAGTCCTAATTATATATTTTTTAAAAAACCAATAAATATGCCAAAGAAGGTTAATATATTAATTTTATTTTAATTTGTTATATAATTTTAATAATTACTTGTGTTTACTAATAATATTCAAACTATTGAATTTTTTTTGCTAATTTACCTACAGTCATACCCTGTACAAAAATTGAAAAAACTACAACAAAGTAGGTGGCAGCTATAATTACGTTTTTATAATGACTTTCGGGTACGGATAAAGCAAGAGCTATAGATACACCTCCTCGCAAGCCTCCCCATACCAGAACAGCAATGGTTCCTTTAGAAAATTTTTCTTCAAATGGTATAATTATGGTAGGAATTTTTATAGATAAGTATCTTGCTATAATAACGGTAATGATAGAAATAGCTCCCATAAGCCAATAATCTTGCAAATTTTCGATGAGAAGAAGTTCTAGCCCTATGAATAAAAATAAAATAGCATTCATGATATCATCTATAAGTTCCCAAAAATTGCCTACGTTACTTTTTTTGTTGGAGCTAATTTTTCTTTTAGAATCACCTATAATAAGTCCTGAAGCTACCATAGCTAATGGGGCAGATGTGTGTAAAGAGTGAGCAATAAGGTATCCGCCCATAACTACTGCAAGAGTAATGAGTACTGAGACTTTATAATCATGAGCTGTTTTAATGGCATAAGCAGCAATATAACCAAAAAGTGCTCCTAATATTAAACCACCTACCCCTTCATGTAAAAATAAAGCAAAAATGTGTGAAAAAGATAAGTCCATATGTCCGGTTTGAACAACCTTTTCATCAGCAGCAAGATTTGCTAATATAGCAAATACAACAACGGCCACCCCATCATTAAATAAAGACTCTCCTGCAATTTTGGTTTCTAATGATTTAGAAACATTAGCCTGTTTGAGTATACTAATAACCGCAATAGGATCTGTTGGAGAAATGAGTGCGCCAAAAAGTAAACAATAAATTAATGGCATTTCTATATGTATATTTATTATGGGAAGCAAGTAATCTAAAATATAATATAGACTAAAACCAACAACAAATGTCGAGATTAGCACTCCAAGAGTGGAAAAAACTATAATGGGTAATCTTTGTTCTTTTAGATCTGCTAAATTAATATGTATGGCGCCAGCAAATAAAAGAAAGTTAAGCATTGCCCCCATCAAAATTTCAGTAAAATCAAGATTTTTTATCAGTTCAGCTAAATCATGAAGAGGTTTAGAAGTGAAATTTCCTAATAATACTAATATTATAGATATTATTATAGCGATAACCATAATTCCTATTGTAGAAGGGAATTTTAGAAATCGAACATTGATATATGAAAAAATAGCTGCTAATACAATAAGGATAGAAAAAGAATAGTATAACTCCATATTTTTGTGATATTTTATACAAAAATATTAAATTATCTTTCTTTATTCCAAATTACGGCTTTGATTTTTGGGGGATTTTAATTTTTTACATTTTTTCATTAATTTTTTATAAAAAAATAATATTTAATAAATTTTTATTTTTAATATTTACTTGCTTCTGTAAGGGTTTGTATTGCTTCTTTACTTAATTTTAAATCTACGGCTTTTAAAATATCTAATTGTCCTAACTTTGAAGCACTAGCTATGGGAGCTGTAATAGTAGGTTGTTGTATTAACCAAGCTAGTGCAACTTGGGCAGCAGTGGCTGTGTTTTCAGCAGCAATTTTTTCCAAGGCATGTACAATACGTTTTCCTCTTTCATTCAAATATTGTTTAATTGTATCCCCTCTCTTGCTTTTATTAAGATCTTCGTTTGATTTGTATTTTCCGGTTAAAAAACCACTTGCTAAGGAATAATATGACATTACCCCTAAGCCATATTTTTTAGCTATAGGTTCATATTCTGTTTCATATTTTTCACGGTCATATAGATTATATTCAGGTTGTAGTACAGTATAAACAGGAAGATGATTGCTTTTACCAGTTTCTAAAGATTTTATTATTCTTTCAGGAGACATATTTGAAGCGCCTATACATCGAATTTTACCTTCTTTTATTAATTGTTGATAGGCTTCTAATACTTCTTCTATGGGTGTTTCCAGGTCATCGAAATGAGTGAAATATAAATCGATATAGTCTGTTTGTAGGCGTTTCAATGATTCTTCGACTTCTGAAAGTATATATGTTTTTTTTAGTCCTTTATGTTTAGCATCAATTTCTCCGCCAACCTTTGTGGAAATAACTAATTTATCTCTATTTTTTTTTTGATGAATCCATTTACCAATGATAGTTTCAGATTCTCCACCTTTATTTCCTGGAACCCAGGCAGAATACACATCAGCAGTATCTATCAAATTAAAACCTAATTCAGTATATTGATCAAGTAATTCAAATGAAGTATTTTCATTAGCTGTCCAGCCAAAAACATTACCTCCAAAAGCAAAAGGATAAACTTCTAAATCCGAATTCCCTAATTTTCTTTTATTAACTTTCATTTTTGTATATTTATGTCTTTATTATAATATTAATTAAAATTGTTTCAATATACAAATATAGTATAAATTTACTATATTTATATAAAATTATTTTATTGGTTGTTTTATTTGTTAAGAAATTTTAAAAATATAAATTTCCAAGCGATTTATAAGTAATTCGTGCAATTGTTTTTTCATGTGTAAGATTAGGAAATAAATATTTTTGTCATTTTACTATAGGCAGTTATTCTTCCTTTATAATACCGTGAAGAATCTGAAATGGATGTGATTTTTTAGATATGGATCCGTTGGTTAAGCTTTAGGATGCAGAAATAGTTAAATTATTTTTTATTAAAAAATTACCAATAATTTTTTCTAGTATAGTAATTTGAGAAATTATAAGATTTTAATTTATTTATTTTTATGCTATTTTATAAATAAATTAATTTTTTACTATAGCTGTTAATCTAAGTTTAATTTTGGAGCCTTATGGGGAAAATAAGCTAATGAAATAAATTCTGGCAAATTATTTTCTCAATTTTCCAGTTTTATAGCGAGTTCACTTTCAGTGATATTAATAATAAAAGCTGATTCTCTAGTAATAAAATCTAATTGAAATAGCTTTTGTAAGGGATTTTTACTGCTTCTTTACTTAATTTTAAATCTACCGTTTTTTAAAAATCTAATGGTCCTATTTTTGAAGTTCCCGAAATGAATACTAATACTTATCTAACATCTATATTTATAGATTTTTTTTGGGATATTGATTTTTAATAAATAATATCGGAAGTGTAACTGAAGTCGATCGGCCGATTGATTCCGGGAAATATGTTGTAACCTCCGTAACCAGTTTTTATATGTTTTTCATTTGTGTACGACCAAGGTTGCCCCTTTTCGTTATATGTTATTTTTCCCATAGCATATGTGCCTGAATTTGTAATAAAAAACAAGCGAAACGATACAAGCGGTTTTTTCTTGTCTTTACCTTTTATCTGTTTGTATATTTTTTTACACATTGATGTAAATTCCTTTCTTTGCGAGTAAGTATTGTTCTCAACGCTTTCTTCCATATAGTAAAAGCCTATTTGTAACTCCTCGTTTCCTTTTGTGTTGTTTTTAAACCCAAACAGGTATTTTCTGTTATCACTACAATAAAGTCTTTTTTCCATATCTGTTTCTTTAATTGCATTGTAAGCTTGTTGAGCTAATTTGCTTTTTAAAACGCCATCAATTAAAGCGCAATTTGTTTTCTGGGCATGTAAAGAATGAGCTTCAGCAAATACAAGTAAAAGTGTTGATATGATAAATAGTTTTTTCATTTTTATTATAATATTAATTAAAATTTTTCTAATATTAAAACATGTATAAATTTCAAATATAATGTCATAAAATTATTTTATTAGCTATTTTCTTCGTCAATAAATTTAAAATATAAACTTTCAAGCGATTTATAAGTAATTCTTGCAATCATTTCTTCACGGGTAAGATTAGGAAATAAATATTTTTTTATTACAATATCTCCTTTATAATAAATACCTACAAAAGCTAATCCAACAGGGTTGTTAAATTCATCAGAGTTAGGACCGGCAACACCTGTAGTAGATATTGAAATATCAGAGTTAAAAAGTGAAGAGCAATGGATAGCCATCTCTTTTGCTATAGTTTCACTTACTATATTGTTTTCTTTTAGTATTTCTTCTTTAATCATTAGTACATTTTTTTTTGCCTCTTTACTATAGGCTGTTACCCCTCCTTTATAATACCGAGAAGAACCTGATATGGATGTGATTTTTTTAGAGATGGATCCGCCGGTTAGGCTTTCCGCTACAGAAATAGTTAAATTATTTTTTATTAGAAAATTACCAATAATTTCTTCTAGTTTAGTAGTTTGAGAAATTATAAGATTTTTACCCAAAAGACTATTTAATTTATTTATTTCATTTTGTATACTATTTTGTAAATAAATTTTATTTTTTCCTATAGCTGTTAACCGAAGTTCAATTCTCGAGCCAGATGGGAGATAAGCTAATGAAATAAATTCAGGTAAATTATTTTCCCAATTTTCAAGTTTTATGGCGAGTTCACTTTCAGGAATATCAATAACAATAGCTGATTCTCTGATAATATAATCTAATTGGAAATCATTTTTTATTTTAGGAATAATAACCTCTTTAAGCATTCCGCAGGTTTCATAAGGAACACCAGGTAAATTGATTAATAACTTAGAATCTTTTAATGTCCAAAGAATTGGAGCAGTACCATATTTGTTAATAATTACTTCGGATTTAGAAGGGACCATAGCCTGATTATAAGTTAAAGGGTTCATTACCCTGTTATTTTTATAATATATCTGCTTAATATAATCCAGACTGGGCTGATGTAAAACTAAAGTGTCATTTAAAAAATCAGTGATTACTTGTTTTGTTTTGTCATCTTTAGTGGGGCCTAATCCTCCGGTAGTAAAAATAAAATTAGCTTCAGATGCAAAAGCAACTTCAATTTGATTTTTAATTTGGGATACTTGATCAGGAATAGTCACAATTTTAAATGTAGATATTCCTATTTTGTCTAATTCTGAAACAATAAAATTTGAATTTGTATCTAAAGTTCTACCTGAAAGAATCTCATCTCCAATAATTATAATGTAAGCTTTCATATATAAATCTATAATTTATAGTATAAATATAAGAGAAAATCATGTTTACAAAAAATAATTTGTAATAAAAATTGGGTAGAAGATACAAAGAGGATTTTCTTAAAAGTATGTAAAAATGTGTTAATATGCAACAAATAAATAGAGATTTAAAATAACATACTATATTCTAAAATTATATTTTATCCGTTTTTTAACTGATAAATTAAATTGTATAAGATTTGTGAAAAATTAATATTTTTGAACAGATTTTGATATAGAAATATAAATATATTTTAAAATTAATATGTTTTAATAAAATCTATAGTTTCTATATATTGTTAAAATATAGGTTAGATTAATAAAAATAATAAATAAAAAAATTAATGATAAATACGGTTATTTTTGATATGGATGGTGTTATTGTTGATACTGAACCTGTACATAAGTATGCTTTTTTTAAACATTTTAAACAGATAGGATTAGAAATTTCAAATAAAGAATATGATACCTTTCGTGGGTTATCAACTAAAAATTTATATCAGAAAATAAAAGATAAGTATAATCTTAAACAAGGAGTAGAAGAGCTGGTTCAACAAAAAAGAAATATTTTTAATCAGGCATTTGAAGAAAAAAAAGATTTGGATTTACTTCCTGGAATGAGAAATCTTATAGAAAATCTATATAAAGAAAAATTTCAATTAATATTAGCAACCTCTTCAGCAAGAGTTACTTTAACTAAAGTATTTAACAGATTTAAATTGTTTCCATATTTTAGCCATATAGTTAGTGGAGAAGATTTTCCAAAATCTAAGCCAGATCCTGCAATTTTTCTAAAAGCAGTAGAGCTTTCAAAAAAAACTAAACAAAATTGTATTATTATAGAAGATTCTACAAACGGTGTTTTAGCAGCTAATGCAGCAGGTGTGTTTTGTATAGGATACTCAAGTGATAGATCAGGAGATCAAGATTTAAAAAATGCTAATATGATAATTCACCACTTTAATGAACTTACTCCTCAAATTATAAAAGACTTACAAGGAATAAATTAATCTTTTTTGTAAGTTTGTATAAAACATTATCAATGTCCTTATGAAAAAGCAATTCGAAATATTGAAAGCATGTAGGAAAGCAATTATTGAAACAATAGATGATTTAAGTTTGGATCAATTGCAGGTAGTCCCAAAAGGCTTTAAATGTAATATATTTTGGCATATGGCTCATTGTTTAATAGGACAACAAATATTACATTATAAATTTTCAAATTTAGATTTATTAATTACAAATGATTGGGTAGAGAATTATAAGAAAGGAACCCAAACCAGATTTCTTATAAATGATGATGAAGTGGAATTTGTAAAACAAAAATTAATAATACTTGTAGACCAATTGGAGCAAGACTATGAAGATAAGAAATTTGAAACATATAATGAATTTACTACAAGTATGGGGATTGTTTTAAATAATATTGAAGATGCCATAAATTTTAATAATCTCCATGAAGGAATACATTGTGGAATTATTAAAACAATGAAAAACCTTATTGTTAATTTTTAGATATTTTTCTATTATTATTAAAATTTTAACCATAATAAAAAAAATTAGGGTTAAAGATTCCTTTCTATTTAATTAATGTAATCCTACATTTCTTTTTTTTATTAATTTATATATTTAAATATGTAATTATCTATTTTA
>NZ_PSZN01000020.1:0-66845 GCF_002964965.1 Apibacter adventoris | reverse complement strand
AAAACAGCAATACACATCTTGTAATAAAAACTAAGGAGGAGGGATTATATTTAAAACAGCAAACAATAAAAAATAATATACATTAATAATTTTGGAATATAAAATATAAATTTTTAGTTTTGCCGTTCATTTATAAACTAACTATATCTACTATGAAAAAGATCTACACTTTGGTGTCTTTATGTAGCTGTTTATTATATTCCCAAGAAAAAATAATAGGTCCAGGCGGAGTACCCGGAGCAGTTTTATGGATGCAGCCGGTATCCCATACCGAAGATTGGTATGGATCATATAAATGGAAAGATTATTCCGGAGACTCACTACAAGTAAGGTATTACGATCCGCGAGGCGCTTCTTATGGAGTTGAATATTTAGGTAAAGCCGATAACTACCTGCGCAATTATAACTTTAATCCGGCATTAAGTTTTAATACCAATGATAAAGATGCGATAAAGAACCAATTAGAAAACATATCCAATTTTTGTAATTCCGACAATGAAATATCCAAAGAAATATACATTAAAGGATCAAATTTAACCACAGCGACGATAATAGGTGCGTTTTCATTAAGGGCTGACCCAATGGACCAACCCAAGAATATGTTTACATTCAACGGAGTCCCGGGGAATAGCTTTATCTTAAGTACAGATAAGATAATCAACAGCAAAGAAAGCCAAAGAGGCATATTAGATTATGGGGCAGAAGAAGGCTATGACTTTATGTACCATAGCGGGAAGAGTCCCGAATCCGATATGAACCAATTTAAAGAAAGAGCCCTTCGTTCCTTTGTCTATTACCGGACCGGTAAACCCCATACCTCTCTATGGGGAGTAAGAAACCATTCAGTAATATCCTTAGGACATAACTTCAATCCCAGCAATATAAATAACACTTCCACATTTGACCTACCTGGGGGCGACGGAGACTATGCAGAAGCCTATATACCGGAATTATTTATATACGGACGTATATTAACCCCGTTAGAAAGGATAAAAACAGAAAGTTACCTGGCCGTAAAATATGGATTTACCTTGGAACGCTCCTATTTAGATAGTGAAAGTCACCTAATATGGGATCTTGACCAAGATAAAAAATACAGCAAAAGGATCACCGGCATGATACGCGATGATAAAAGCGGATTATTCCAAAAAGGCGGGACCACCTCCTACGAAGAAAATCCAAGCTTTTCCTATAGTGTAGCCGGCGATTCCTATGAACGCCAAGGAAAATCAGTTAATGCAAGCCGCTATGGGCTCCCCAACAGGAATAAATTGTTGGTAATAGAGAGGCTTTCAGCCCATCAAAGCATGAAAGACAAAGATTATGCCTTATGGGGTGATGATAATAAAGGAATAGAGACCCAAACAGATGAACGTTATTTAGGACTTAAGCTTATGAAGCGAAGCTGGTTGTTAAATACCAATATGGGAGGGAGGCAACCAGTTCCGGAGCAGATGAAATGGAGAATAGAGAACCTGGATTATGAACAAAAAGGATATAAAATAAGTATAACGAAACCCGGAGGGAGTGCGGGCACAGGGACATTAGTCAGTGAAAGCCCGATGCCGGGTTATGAAGGGCAGATTTATTTTGAAGTAGGGCAAGGGAGTGGGCCGCTGCTTGTTAAATTCGGGACCCCGAGTATTCCTGAAATAAATAATGCTAATGATTATGGAATATATATTAACGAAAAAGGAAAAATTTACCCAATAATCAAAGGAGTATTAAAATCCCAAGACTTATGGAAACTTAAAGCTACCGCCGGAACACAAATACGCATTACCAAGACCAAAGAATCAATTATAATCAGTGCCAACGGTTGGGCGCTACCGCAAGACGGTCAAGAATTGCCACAAATCTTTATCGATAAAGAAGATATAGATAAAGATTTTTATGTAAGTATCGGAGCCTATAATTACAAAAAAGACATCCAAATAAATAACCTTCGCGCCGAGGGCTTTATAGATACGGGCAACAGAATAGAGCTCTCCTATGGCAAAGGAAGGGCTGAAGAATTTGCAAATTATTCCCAACCCACAGGGTCCCTTAGCTATTTGTTAATAGACCGCTCCGGGACAGGCAATTTTAACCCGGAAAATACAGAAATATACCCTGTAGACGAAAATGATAAGGATCGAACAAAAATTATATTCAACAATATCTTTTTCGATACAGATAATAATGGCAAAGATGCCTTTACCTTCGCTTACAGAGAAAGCAATCTGATAGCTAAAATAGAAAAAGAAAACCCGAGTTGTGATGACTTAGGAGCCTCACAAAAAGACGGAAAAATAACCCTAAAAATAGAAAGAGGCGACGAAGGCTTTCAGTATCAGCTTTATAATATAGAGACCACCCAAATAGAAAAAGAAGGCACCTTCTTTGGCAAAGAAAAATATGAGATCCCAGGCATCCCATTAGGGAATTACACATTAAAGCTAAAAGAAATAGGAGGTTTTAACCTGGTACCTACAACAGAGAATATAGAATCCAAGGGGAACAGTCAGTTTTATGTAAACTCCTCAACCTCCTATGGTTTTTTAGAAACCCATTATAAATCCGAAGCTCAAAATTACCAGATGGGCTTTACCCCACCGGTACCCGGTTTGCCGGATATATATGTAAGAAACGGAATTGAAATTACTCAGGGAAAAATATATAAGATCACCGATAACATAAAAAAACCTACCTCAATAGAAGGGATTCAGCTTAGTGCCGGAGATTTCATTCAGGTACAGAATACAGCCCCCGGGATAGTAGAATATAAAGTAAACGGAACAACCGTCGCTACCGATAAATTTTCCGATAATATTAAACAATATTACACCGTTAAACTCAATGACCCGGGAGAAGGGATTTATAACATAAAACACCATAAGCCACACCCATGGCATTTACAAGGAGTACAAAGGCAGGATTTATCAGAATCCACCATAGAAACCCCCATAACCTTAGAAACCAATTGCAAGGCAACCATAGCCCCTATTATACCTACCCCACAAGAAGAAGAAGATAAAGCCAATAATTTAGTATTATATTATAAAGACTTTACCAATAAATCATCCATTACAGCCAAAATACAACTAAAAGAATCCTCAACGTTGACTTTAGCAGTATTTGATTTTTCAGGAAACCTGATGTATAGTAAAGATATATCAGAAAGCAAAATCGAGCATCAGATAGAATTAGATACCCTGCCTAAAGGAGTTTATATCGTAAAAGTATTTACTTCAGAAGGAGAATTTACCAAGAAAATAAGCATAAACTAACTAGAAATTCAGTCATACCATGATGAAATTAAGCCAGAAACGAGCAAAAGGAATCGCCTATTTCCTACTTATAACAATGGTTTTTCAGAGTTTTGCCCCCTATCTGTCCAAAGCACGGGGAGTAAAAAGAAAAACTGTACGCATT
Organism: Apibacter adventoris; assembly: GCF_002964965.1. NCBI lineage: Bacteria > Pseudomonadati > Bacteroidota > Flavobacteriia > Flavobacteriales > Weeksellaceae > Apibacter > Apibacter adventoris. The sequence continues at coordinate 63,431 of NZ_PSZN01000020.1, read as the reverse complement.
TCCGTAATACAAAAAGGAAAAAAAGCCCGTTCCGCAGAATTTTCCGGACAGGAAGCAGAGCTAAAAAATATAGAAACATCCGCCAGGCAAGAATCAGCAAAAAAAACACTTTTCAATAGAAAGATACAATCCCCGGCAACACTCTATTATTACAAATCCGGGCAGGATGAAGGAGAAATAGGCAAAGTAGCCCACAAAAACTTTGATAATCCCGAAGACAATATGTTCCAGGTCTACCTGGAAAAAGCCCCCGAGAAAAATCAAAGAGTATACTTAACCTATGAACTTTACGGAGTATCGGACCAAAGCGGGGTTTCCCGAAGCATTAACGATTTACCCTCCCAAGGAGGTTATCTCGTACAATCCAATGCCCGATGGACGCTCCAGAAAGAAGAGCTGCGATATGATGAAATTAAAAAAGGAGAAAACTATATATTATTTACAGTTCCCGAAAAAGCTGAATACGGATATAAAATAAAGAACCTAGCCATAGAAATAGATCCCACCCCAATCGCCTCACGAGAAGTAGTAGCCGAATCTTATGCCTATGCAGGGAACGATACCTATGTAAAAGGCTTTACAACACAAAAATCTCTTCACCAAATAGAAATTAACGGGAATCAGGTTTACGTAAATAACGGAAGGTTTGAAACCATACTACCCGGAGTAGTTTCGGAAGTAGAAATAAGCACGGGACAAAATAAAAATAAAATATTAACCCGTATCATTTCAGGCAAACCGGATTACCACCATACCCTGTCAGCAGCACCTTTAGAAACCCAGAAAACCTTTAAAAAACAGAATAGCCAAAATCACCTTTCCTTATCAGGAGCAAAAATAGAAGTACAAGGAGAGAAATTGCTCACAGATAAAAATATAATAATCCGAGGATTAAGGTCAGTAGATTTACCCCCTTTAGACATGGGATTACAAAATGTAACCTCAGGCTCCGAAGGATACAAATTTTTACCACACGGAGAGCATTTTAAAGAAGGAGCAACCGTAAAGATAGCCTATGACCGGACCAAGATACCGAACGGCTATACCGAAAAAGATATTAAAACCTACTATTTTGACATAAACAGCCGCCACTGGGTAGCATTAGAACGAGATAGTGTAGACACCCAAAAACAAATAATAATATCCCATACTACCCATTTTACAGATATGATAAATGGAGTGGTACAAGCGCCGGAGTCGCCCGAGACCCAAGGATTTACCCCTACCACGATGAGTGACATTAAGGTAGCCGACCCTTTGGCAAAAGTAAACGTACTTTCTCCTCCCCAATCGAACAACAAAGGAACAGCCGGTTTGTCATACAACTTTGAGATGCCACCGGCACGAAACGGAATGATACCATCATTAAGCATACAATACAATAGTGATGCTTCCGACGGTTGGTTGGGAGAAGGTTGGGATTTAAACATCCCCGGAATCACCTTAGATACCCGTTGGGGAGTTCCCCGATATGATAAAACCCGGGAAACCGAAACTTATCTTTTAGAGGGAGTTCAGTTATTAACCCGTGGAGCCGACGGAAAGCCCCTATTAGCACACCGTGGAGAAAAAGAAGCCCGAGTACAGGACCGTCTTTTTTACCAACGAAAAGAAGGCAGTTTCTCCCGCATAATAAGAAAAGGGAACACCCCGGGGAGTTATACTTGGGAAGTAACAGACCGCAAAGGGACCCGTTATACCTATGGAGGGAATAACGGGGTACTTAAAGGGAACTTCACCAATGCCAATGGAGAACAACAAGAAGTAATAGCCGAATGGAAACTTTCACGAGTAGAAGAACTTCATGGCGATTACATAGAGTATATATACGAACAGGTAGACGAACCCGTAAGAGGCGGAATCACCTCAAAGGCCTTATACCTGAAAGAAGTCCATGCCGGAAACCGAGGAGAATCGCCCCATACCGTAGTAAAATTCGACAAAACCCAACAAAAACAAAAACAAAAAAGTAATGCCCGATATGGTTTTTTAGCTTCCCAAAACCAACTTTTAACCCGTGTAGAAGTAAATTTTGAAGGAAAAAAACTAAGAGAATATGACCTACAATATAAATCAGGAGCTTTTTATACAGATCTTTTAGACCAGGTAACCCATAAAGACGATAAAGGGGAAGAATTTACTTCCAACCGTTTTGATTATTATGACGATGTAAAATCACAAGAAGGATATGTCCCATTTAAAGAAGAGGAAGAATCTTGGGCAAGTCAAGGAGTAAGACTAAACCAAAGTAACACCACTTCCTATGGAGGTTCATTTTATACAGGATTAGGATACTTTAACGGAGATACAGTTTTCAACAGTGGTACTGCGGGAGGAAGTTATAGTTATTCAACCAGCGTTACAGAAGGAAAATCCACATTTATAGATATAAACGGAGACGGGTTGCCGGATAAAGTATACCAGGAAAAAGGAATGCTTTATTATGAGCCATGTCTATTACCCCCTTTCAAAGGAGATAATTTTGGTAAACCTATAGCCATAAAAGGAGTAAACCAATTTTCTAAAACCAAGTCTAACACTTCCAACGGAGGCGGTTCAGCTAGGGCGGGATTTGGAATAGCTTCGGCAACAGTAGGAAAAAGCACCGGGAGTACTAATACAACAACTACTGTTTATTTTACAGATGTAAACCATGATGGACTTATAGATATAGTATCCCATGGGAAAGTATATTTTAACCATATAACCTGGGACAAAGAAGGAAATCCGGTTCCTAGTTTTACCCAGCAAAGTTCACTTACCCCAAGCCCTATTATGGGAGGAGGCTTTGTAGACAGTTCAGATACCCAGGTAGATCCTAAAGAACAAGAAGATCTCATTTACAACTCTCCGCTTTACGATATAGTAAAAGTATGGGAAGCCCCCTTTGACGGGAAAATAAAAATAGAAGGAGACGTGCAGCTTCTGTCACCACAAGGAGATTATGATCCCGAAGAATACGAAAAATCGGATGGAGTAAGAGTAGCCATACAATTTAAAGGGACCGAAAGATGGAATAAAAGTATAAACAAAGGAGATTTTTCATCTTACCCAACCCATGTAACCCTGCCGGAGACTATAAGCCAAGGAGATAAAATTTATTTTAGAGTACAGTCCGGAAATCAAGAAATGTCTAATGGTAGTTTTGACCAGGTAAATTGGGATCCTGTAATAACCTATATAGAATCAGAAAATATCAAAACCGCACTCGATATTGAGAATCCGGATGGTCAGAAAGTATACATTTTCCCATCAAAAGAAGCCAACATAGCCTCTCAAAGTACAGTAACTCGCGTACCGGAATTTAAAAAAGTAATAATATCAGGAGTTTTAGAAAAGCCGATTACCTCAGATAATGTAACAGTTAAAGTGATTCAGGCGAATGATGATCGCTCACAAGAAGTACAGGTTTACGAAAAAACCTTTGCTTGGAATGAAACCTACGCAGGGAATTTAGAAATAAAAGTTCCAGAAGGCTCAACCTTCACTAACTTTTATTTTTCTCTTACTTCGCCTACTAATGTGAATTGGAAAGAAGTAAACTGGAAACCCCAAATAAAAGTAGATGAAGATGATGATTTTTTACCGGCGACTGTTAATTACAGTATTTACCGACAAATACAACAAGGGAGTTATTATCCGGTAAATTTTGACCAAGCAACAGACGGAGAAAAACCGACCAAGAAATTTACCATTACTTCGCATATAATTCCTGAAAACCCATCAGAAGTTGACGAATTTAGTGGAGATATACATATTTCCGTCAAGAAAAAAACCGGCTTATTAGGAGAATATACAATAACCCTATACAAAGGAATAATCACCAATTCACCGGCTAAAGAAATAGAAGTAACCGCCTCTCTTTCCGCCACAGAAAATATATGGGTAGAAGGATATACACAAGATAAAGGAATCATCAAAAACCTGAAAGCCTTACAATTTACAATTCAGCCGGAAAAAGGTCTTCCAGACCAAATCAGAGGAAACGTATTTACCCCGGAGCAAGAAAGAGGATTCGGTCCCATGTATAGAGGCTGGGGACAATTTATATACAATGCCAATGCCGGACGGTATGCCCAGCCTATGAAAGAAAAAGAATTGGTCCTTCCGGAAAATGAAAATACGCAGTTGGATCCAAGGACCATGATATTTATCCCTATAGGATTAGATACAGAAACCAAAAGTTATTGGGCTGGAGCAGACAGATACGTGTATAACAAAGGCACCATAATGAGTGCTTCCCGTTTAGGAGAAAAAGAAGTACGGCTGACTAATCCTTTAGAAGGAATGAGCAGTAAACCATCCAAAGAAGGAGGATGTTTACAAGGATCAACAGCAGTGGGAGTAAATCTTACCAGCAAATCTAAAAATACCACTAAACAGGTGGGAGCATCTGTAGGAGTTTCGCTTAATTATAGTGATTCCGAAGGTTCAGATGAAACCAAAATATCATTTTCCGATATGAATGGGGACGGCTATCCGGATATCATCACCCCCCATAAAATCCAATATACCAATACCCGGGGAGGATTTGACGGAGAAATAGCCGATGCCGGTAAAGGCTATAAAGGGAACCACTACAGTACCAGTACCAGTAAAGCTTATGCTTTTGGTGCCAACCCTATTACAGCCGTTTCCATATTAACCAAAAAAGGTGATGGGGAAAAAAAGAACTCAGCAAATGCAAAAGCCTCAGAAGTAGGGATCAGTTCAGTAGATTTATCATTTAGCGCACCTAAAATCAGTGAAAAAGTAGAACATACCCTTATGGATATCAATGGAGACGGACTTCCTGACAAAATATATAAAAATGGAAAAGTACGCCTAAACTTAGGCTATGGCTTTACATCAGAGATAGATTGGGATATAGACGAAATACAGAAAGGTAAATCCGAAATCATAAGTGGAGGAGTAGAACTAGGTTTAGAAGCATTTAGAAAAGCAAAAAGTCAAGATGTAGCTTCTTCAAGTTTTTCCGGAGGAATTAATGTAAATACAGTTACCAATACTTCAAAATTCAGCTTTATAGATGTAAACAATGACGGGTTGGTAGATAAAGTACGAATGAGTGATGGGCACGCCTGGGTTTCCCTAAATAAAGGAGCCTCCTTTGCCCGAGAAATAGAATGGAAGCAAATGAGCCGCATTTCCAAGTCTTCCTCAGTAAGTATATCTACGAATGTTTCCTATAACATAAATATTACGATTCCGTTGCCATTTTCAATTCCATTAAAATTAACGCTTAACCCGGGAGTCAGCTCTACCACTTCCACCGCAGTAACCTCTTTTGAAATAAAAGATGTAGATGCAGATGGGTATCCCGATATGGTTTGGACAAGCAATACAGGAAGTATAAAAGTAAAAAGGTCGGCTATAGGAAAAACCAATAAACTCAAAACGGTATCCAATTCCCTAGGTGGAAAATTCACCTTAGATTATACCCATACCGCGGCCACCTATGACCATCCCGGGGGGAAATGGGTATTATCCTCAGTAGAGACCGAAGACGGCATAAAAGATGACGGCTCCAATACCCGAGTAGAATATGTATATACCCAAGGGAAACAAGACAGGCACGAGCGAGAATTCTTAGGATTCGGCAAAGTAGAGATCCACAGCATCGATACCGAAAAAAACAATGAAATCTACCGAAGCACAATACAAGAATATGACGTAAGCGATTACTACCATGCCGGCAATCTGCTCAAGAGCACCTTGCAGGACGGATCCGGGAATAAATACACAGAAACATTACATAAATATTACGAATATGAAGTAAAACAAAAAGGAGTAGCCGATTATGAAATAACTAGCACCCCCTTATGTTCCGATAACCAATCGACCTATACCCCGCTTAAATATACCCAAAATAAAGTATACGAAGGAGGAGATAGGGGAATGATAATAAATGAATCTTTCTATGAATATGGAATAAAAGGGCTTTCATCTAATTTAGGAGAAATTATTTATTATAAATATAGTGACAAAGGAAATTTAGGAGAAAACGGAACCGGACCAAGCAATTACCAGACCCGGATATCCTATACCGCAAATCCTGCCAAACATATTTACGGGCTGATCTCCAAAGTGGTGGTAACAAATAACCAGGGAGGAACAAGCAGGGAAACAGATGTTTCTTACGACCTGAATTATGCCAATCATATAACCCAAATAACGAAGTATTTAGAAGGAGGAGCACCTGTTACAACTAAATATACTTATGATATTTACGGGAATATTACACAAAAAACCTTACCGGGAAACCACAAAAACGAACAGATGTGGTATAAATACCGATATGATTCAAAATACCATATGTATGTAGAACGCATAGACGATGCCTACGGGTATACCAGCCAGTTAGAAAATTATGACTACCGATACGGCATACCGTTAAGTTCAAAAGACATCAACGGGTACTTTATGGAAACCACCCTGGATAATTTAGGAAGAATCCTAACGGTAACCGGTCCTAACGAACTGGAGCTCAATGTGCCCTATACCATTAAAAACGAATATCAGCCTACGGCAGAATTAGATGAGAACGGCGAAATAAAACGTCCGGCCTATGCCGTAACCCGACATTACGACCCGCAGCACCCGGGAGACGATATAGAAACGGTAAGCTTTGTAGACGGCTTCGGAGCAGCCCTACAAGTAAAAAAAGAAGGAATAATCACCGAAACCGATGCACAAGGAAGCCATCCGAAGACCCAAGAAGTCTGGATAGTAAGCGGTAGAAACAAATATGACCCGTTTGGAAGAGTAATTGAAAGTTACTATCCCGTAACCGAAGACCCGTCCAACAAACTCATATTCAACCGCACCTTTGATACCGTAGCCCCAACGCGCACGCGTTACGATGTCTTAGACCGAATGTTGGAAACCACCCTTCCGGATGAAACCCAGAGTACCGCAGCCTATACCCTGAACCCTTCGGATCGTACCCGGGTAACCACTACCACCGATGCCTTAGGAGGAAAACAGGCCACCTATACCAACGGATCCGGATTAACAGTAAAAACCGAACAATTATCCGGTCCATCAGGAACTATAACCACCCGTTTCACCTACGACGACATCCAACAGTTGACCGAGGTAACCGATACCGAAGGACAGAAGACCACTTCCCGATATGATATGCTGGGAAGAAGAACACAAATTACCCATCCTTCCGCCGGAACCGTAACCTTAGCCTATGATGACCTAGGAAATGTAATTAGCCGCCAGACCTCAAACTTAGCCCCAACCGGCAAAACTATAAACTATGAATACGAATATACACGGCTAAATAAAATTACCTATCCGGAACATCCCGAAAACAATGTAACCTATTACTACGGGAATAAAAATGCCAAAGAAAACCGTGTCGGCAGGCTTATGCTGCAAGAAGATGCCACCGGAGCCCAAGAATTTAAATACGGAACCCTGGGAGAAGTAACCGAAGTACGCCGCACCGTGATTATTCCGAACCAGGCCATAGCCACCTATGTCACCCAGATGCGCTATGACAGCTGGAACCGAATAGAACAGATCATCTATCCGGATGAAGAAAAAGTAAGCTATAGCTACAATACAGCCGGGCTATTGACCGGAGTAAAAGGCAGCAAGTCCTACAGCTACAACTATGTAAACCAGATAGGTTATGATAAATTCGAGCAAAGGAACTACCTGAAATACTGCAACGGTACCGAAACCACCTATACCTATGATCCACAACGCCGCAGGCTGACGGACTTACAAGTATGGACTCCGACAGGCAACCGAACCCAGATAATGGATAACCGTTATACCTACGATGCCGTAAGCAATGTATTAAGTGTAGCCAACCAGGCCCCACTACCGGGAAATTCATCGAATAATCCGGGAGGACAAATGAAGCATGAGTACACCTATGACAGCCTATACCGCTTATCCTCAGCCGCAGGCACCTATACCGGAGCAGACGGGAAAACCGCCGGATACCAACTCACCATGGAGTATGATAACCTGCATAACATAGTAAGTAAAAAACAAGACCTGACCCAAAAGAACATTATGTTTGACGGAGGGCTGAGTGCAGGGTATGAGCTGAAATATAAGTATGATTCCCACAAAAAGAATCAAATCACCTCACTGGCAGATCAGAATTACCGTAACGAAGAAGAAAAAATCCAAGAAAAACGAGAACAAAAACAAGACTGGCAGTATGACCCTAACGGGAACCTTATTTACGTAAATACCAGCCAGAAAAAGAAAGACGGCACCTTAACCGATAAAACCGGAGAAAGGAAACTGCTTTGGGATGAAGAAAACCGCCTACGCGCCCTAGATGACAACGGATATGTAAGCAACTATTGGTATGATGCCTCAGGAGAAAGAGTGATAAAAACCAGCGGAGAGAGTGAACAGATGTATGTAAACGCACTATTTGCCGGAGGGAACACCCAAACCGGACGATTCACCGCCTATATCAATCCGTATTTAGTAGTGAGCCCTAATGGGAAATACACCAAGCATTACTACATAGGAAGCCAACGAATAGTAAGTAAACTCGGCGATATAGAAAGCTTCGGGGCAGACCCGCGCAGAATAGAATATGCCGGCGATGACCTACGAGGAGTAAAAATAAACTGGAAAGAAAAATACGAACGTAGCCTGCAGGATATAAAAGACAACTATGCGTATTTTGAAGTGCCTTACCATGGAAAAGACCATAATGATTATGTAAACGGAGCAGGCTTCTGCTGTGAAGGAAAGGATAAAAAACTCCAAGCCTATGGAGGCGGAATCGGCAAAGGGAATGAAGAATATGAAAAGATGCAGTATTATTATCATGCAGATCATTTGGGAAGTAGCAGTTATATTACTAACTTAGACGCACAAATAGTACAGCATGTAGAATATGTACCATTTGGGGAGGTGTTTATTGAGGAAAGGAACCAGAGTTGGAATACCCCTTATTTGTTTAATGGCAAGGAACTGGATGAGGAAACGGGGTTATACTATTACGGGGCAAGATACTATAACCCGAGGGAGTCTATCTTTTTAAGTTTGGATCCAATGTTTGAAGAAACAATGACTCCGTATCAGTATACTTATCAAAATCCAATTAAGTTTACAGATCCTACAGGGATGGAGGGAGAACCAAAAAGTAATCCCGATAGTTTTTGGCATAAAATAACTTGGTCTAAGGCACATAGGAATGCAGAGAGATATGCAAATAAAATGAGATATGGAAATAATAAAGTTGATGTAATAAAGCATGATAGTGGAGACTGGGCTGTATTTACTGATTATAATGATGGATTAAAAAATAGATCAACTTTTTCTTCTAAAGGAATGGTCGATAGTCAGGATTATGGAGTTTTTGTTGGTGACATAGATGCTACTTTGGAAGGGACTAATACTACTTTTACATATCCTACTTATGGATCCCCTAGCATAGGTTTGCCTAATCCATTTCAAGGAAAGAGCCAGTTTGATATAGTAATGGTAGATACTAATCCAGTAATGACAAGTATAGCATCTTCAGTGGCTCCACCATTAGGATTTTTAGCAGGGGGAATCGAAACTTATGTATCTGCCAGAGATGGAGATTATGTAGGAGCTACCTATGGTGCAGTAATGTTAGGTTTTAGTGCTAAAATGTCAGGTCCAGCAAATCAATGGTTTAGAGGTGCTAATAATAAATTCACTTTAACTCCTGGGAATACATATAGTAGGACATTAGGACAAGGTACAGTAGGGTTTAAGTGGGGAGCTAGCCCTAAATATTTGAATGAAATTCCTAATCCAGGTATGCAGAAAATTAATCAAATGTTAAGAAGAACTTCGTTGCCAGTGAAAGATAAGCTCGGATTACAAGAAGCTGGACATTTTCATTTAAAAACTAGATAAATATTATTGTGAAATACTTAAAAGTAAAATTAGAAGAATCAAAGGGTAAAGTAATTGAAAGTAAAGGATGTCTATTCTTTTGGATATTGGATAAACTATTTACACACAAATCTAATGAGGAAAATAAAGTAACTTATTGGTTACTTGAGTTTGAATATAATGATTGGAATTATAAAAATGAAGTTAAAAGAGAAATAGGTTTGAATGAAAATGGAAGGATAATAGTTCGTTTACCTAATAAAAAAAATGAAATAGGTTTTTGGGCTGATGAAGATGTTGATTATCTGTATTTTATTAATCATCTTAAGTATGAAAAAATATCACAAGAATATTTTGAAGAGAAGTGGAATGAATTAAAATAACTAAAAAACCCCTCGCAATTGCGAGGGCTTTCAAAGACATTAAAAACAAAATAATTAATAAAACAAAACAACTATGAAAAAGTTTTTACTAATGAGTATAATATTCCTGATAGGAATAGGAGTCAACGCACAAACAGGAGGCATAAAAGTAGCTTCCAAAGTATATTTAAAAAACGGAGAAATCAAGGAAGGCAGATCTATGATGAATGTAAACAATACCCGGATAAAAGTAATGGGCATAGGCGTAAGAATTAAGGGTAAGAAATTTATGAAAGAGATCAAGCTAAAGCCCAAAGGAGGTAAAAGGATGAAAATAAGCATAGACCAGATAGATAAGATAGAGTATCAGTTACCAGCAAAAATGTTTAGCAAAGAAGTAAAAACGGTAACTTATAAACCCATGGAAATAGAAGGAGAAACAATTCTGGCCAAAGAAATAGTAGCCAATAAACTGTATTCTGTGCATAAATTAACAGCAGTAACATTAAGGAATGATACTACTACCGAAAATAGAGAACAAGGTCAGCAAAATGTGTATTACCTAAATAAAGGAGGAAAATATGTGAAAACCACCTTAGCGTCGATAAAGAAAAAGTATAATTGCAGTATGGAAGAGGGCAAAGGCAGAGAGGATAAGATCGCTCAGTGTCTAAAAGGGAAATAATCCAGAGCATAAATAATAAACAAAAAAAGCCCCGAAATTGCGGGGCTTTTTTTGTTAAATAATTTTCTCATTAATAGTACTCGTTTACGATTTAATTTAAAAAGTGTATTTATATAATTTCAAACTTTATAAAAGTTCTTTACTCTATTCTATAGATGGAATTAAACTTGAATTTTAATATATAAAGCACAAGATTTACGAATTTAAATAGGTTGTATATATAATTTATTGTGTAATAAACAGTATAAAAATATAAATCTGAAAATTAGTATTTTTGCAATCTATGGTTACACAGGAAAATCTAAAAGAAATACAATCCAGAATACAGGGATTATATGAATATTTAGAAATAGAAAAAAAGCAGGTAGAAGTTCAGAATGAAGAAGAAAAATCTTCAGATCCTACATTTTGGGATAATCCTAAACAAGCAGAATTGTTATTAAAAAATTTGCGGTTAAAAAAAAGATGGATAGAAGAATATAATGAAGTTTATCTTTTATATGAAGATTTAACGGTATTGTTGGATTTTTATAAATCTGGAGAAGTTTCTGAGGAAGAAATAGAAGTACAATATCTTAAATTGAATAAAAAACTGGAAGAAATCGAATTTAAAAATATGCTATCTGCAGAAGGGGACGATCTGAGCGCTATTTTACAAATCACTGCCGGAGCAGGAGGTACCGAAAGTTGTGATTGGGTTGGCATGCTTATGCGTATGTATATCATGTGGGCAGAAAAACATAAATTCAAAGTCAGAGAACTCAATTATCAGGAAGGAGATGTTGCAGGAGTAAAAACTGTGACTCTTGAAATTGATGGAGAATACGCTTTTGGATATTTAAAAGGAGAAAACGGAGTTCATCGTTTGGTTAGGATATCCCCTTTTGATTCTAATGCGAAGCGGCATACTTCATTTGCATCTGTGTACGTATATCCATTAGTAGATGATTCTATAGATATACAAATAAATCAGGCATCCATTTCATGGGATACTTTTCGTTCTAGTGGAGCAGGGGGGCAAAATGTTAACAAAGTGGAAACAGGAGTAAGACTAAGGTATAAATATAAAGATGAATCACAAGAAGAACAAGAAATCATAATAGAAAATACAGAAAGTCGGTCACAATTACAAAATAAAGAAAAAGCCCTGCAATTATTAAAATCGAGATTATTTGAAATGGAGTTGGAAAAAAGAAATGCCAAACGAGAAGAAATAGAAGCAGGTAAAATGAAAATAGAATGGGGAAGCCAGATTAGAAATTATGTTATGCATCCATACAGGCTGGTAAAAGATGTACGAACAGGGACTGAAACTTCAGATGTAGATGGGGTTATGAATGGGGAAATAGATGAGTTTTTAAAATCCTATTTAATGTTAATGGGACAAAAAAACAAATAATAATAAAAGGTATAAATAATTTTTAATATCTTTAAATAAATTATAAAACAAAACTAAACAATTAAATTTATGGAAGTAATTGTATTTCTATTTTACTGTATCGTTTTCTTTATTTTTATTATTATTCTTCTATTAGTACTAGGAGCTTTTTTTACCGTTAAACAACAAACTATAGTGATTGTAGAGCGATTAGGAAAATTTCAAAGTATTCGTCAGCCGGGATTTAATTTTAAAATACCAATAATAGATTCCATTGCAGGTAAAGTAACCCTTAAAATACAACAACTGGATGTTACAATTGAGACAAAAACCAAAGATGATGTTTTTGTAAAAATTAAAGTTTCCGTTCAATATCAGGTGATGCAATCTGCGGTGTATGATGCATTTTATAAATTACAAAATCCGCATGAACAAATTACCTCATATGTTTTTGATGTTGTACGGGCTGAAGTACCTAAGCTAAGGTTAGATGACGTTTTTGAACGGAAAGATGATATTGCCATAGCGGTTAAAGGAGAGTTGCAAGAAGCTATGCAAAGCTATGGATACACAATAATAAAAACATTGGTTACAGATATAGATCCCGATGAACAGGTAAAACAAGCTATGAACAGAATCAATTCAGCAGAAAGAGAAAAAATAGCTGCAGAATATGAAGCAGAAGCTGAAAGAATAAAGATTGTTGCTAAAGCTAAAGCAGAGGCAGAAAGTAAACAATTACAAGGAAAAGGAATAGCAGATCAAAGAAGAGAAATTGCTAAAGGATTAGAAGAATCCGTTAAAGTATTAAACGGAGTAAATATAAACTCTCAAGAAGCCTCCTCATTAATAGTGGTTACTCAACATTACGATACACTAAGTTCCATAGGGTCAAACAATCGATCCAACCTAATATTATTGCCCAACAGCCCCAGTGCAGCCAGTGATATGCTAACCAATATGTTAACTTCTTTTTCCGCATCGCAATATGTAGGAGAAAAATTAAAAGAAAAATAATAAAAAAAAGGAAGTGTAATTACACTTCCTTTTTTTTAAATTTTTATAAAAAACGTTATTTAGTAACTTTATTTTTTACATCGTTTGCAGCATCTTTTACATCTCCGGCTGCATTTTTAGCAGCATCTTTTACTTCATTTGCTGCATCTTTAGCTGCATCTTTTACCTCTCCGGCTGCATTTTTTACTGTTTCCTTAACACTAGCAGAAGAAGAATCAACTTTTTTAGATACAGAATCAATTACTGTAGAAGCAGCAGAATCCACTTGAGCAGAATCAGCAGGAGTATTGTTTTGATTAGCTTGTTTTTTATCACAAGCGATAAATGAAGAAGTTGCAATTACAGCAACAGCAGCGAAATTTAAAATTGTTTTTTTCATAACTTTTTGATTTTTAATTATATATTTTTTTTGATTTTTAAGGAATTAAAGGGTTTTTAGATTTGAAAAAAGGTTACAGGATTGTAACCTTTTTTCGTATTTTTGTTTAAATCTTTTATACAAAAATTATTTGCTTTCTTCAGCTTTAGCTGGAGCATCTTTAGCCGGAGCTTCTTTAACTGAAGCATCTTTAGCAGAATCAGCTTTAACGCTAGTTGAATCAGCAGCTGGAGCAGGTGCTTGAGTATCAACTGCAGTTGAATCAACAGCAGTAGAATCAGCAGCTGGAGCAGCGTCAGTAGCTTGTTTTTTATCACAAGCGATAAATGAAGAAGTTGCAATTACAGCAACAGCAGCGAAATTTAAAATTGTTTTTTTCATTGTGTTTTTAAATTTAAATATTTTGTTATAAGTTTATGATGCAAATATAGAATAGATGATAGTACTTGTGAAATATAAACAATTGTAATATGTTTGTAAAACGCTAAATAGTATTTTACAAAAAAACACATATGATTTTCAATTACTTAGAATTAATTTACAAATGATAACTCAGGAAGAATTGTTGTTTGATAGGCTAAAAAAGGAGGTGGCTCAAACTTTTTTACAAGATTTTCCTTCTTCTAATCCTGATATTTCTCAGTGGAAAGGATTAGATATTATATACTTTCAGGAACATTTGAGACAAAAAGTTAAAGGAAATGTGAGTGAAAAGTGGTTTTACACCTATTTTAAATCTCCATTTGAAAAATTACCACGTATAGATATGCTTAATTTATTAGCTCAGTATTGTGGATATAGAAGAGGATGGACCGAATTTACAGAAACCATACATTTAGAGTCTCTTTCAAATACGCAAAACAATCATATAACAAAATCAGAAAAACCTAACGAAGCTCTTTTAAATAACAATACAACTGAGTCTGAATCAGGAAAAAATGAACAAGCCGATAAAGAAGAAGTTAATTATAAAAAACCAATAAAAACAAAGGCATATATATATGTAGGAATTATTTTGATTGTTCTTATCTTTATAGTATATGGTTTTATTAAATTCTATGAAAATAAAAATACATATGATTTTTGTTTTTATGATGCAGATCGTGGTACCTTAATTAAATCTAAATTAGAAATTATTGTTCAGAGACAAGGCTTTTCTCCCGAATATTATGCCGTAAGTAATGGTTGTTTTTCTTATAAATCTACCACAGATACATTAAAGATGATTGTAAGTTCACCAATTTATAAAAAAGAAACTTTTGTGGTGGGGTTGAAAGAAATTAGAGATAACGGAGAAGATAATCATAGAAATTTTAAACTTAGGCCAGATGATTATGCAATTATGTTATATTATTATTCAACACTTTTAAATAGCGCAGATGAAAAACAAAAATCAGAATTAATTAAACAAAGAAAAGAAGAACTTAATAAATTAATTGCAGATAATGCTTTAATTTATCAAGTGTATGACAGTGAGTTGTTTGGTGTGGAAGTTTTAGATAAGAAAAAGTATATCGATTTTATGACTACTCCCACAACCTCATTAAAAAACTATGTTTTAATCGCTAGCCAGACGGATAAGAATAATAAAATTAATTTGATTAAATTTAAAATACAGAAGGATGAAAATTAAATATATATTTCAATTTATTTTACTGAACCTATTGTTGTTTTTTGTTGCTTGTAATAAAGATAAATATTATGAAGGAGAAAAAGATCCGAAAAAGATAAAAGGATATAAAAACGAAAACTATTATGCTTCGGGTGAAATGGACTCTTTACAGGCAATTTCTCATATTACTGCTCAAAAATTACAAGAAGTTTATGATTTGGCTATTTTAGCAGCAGAAAATAAATCTAATAAAGATATAGATACACTTTTACTATCTCAATTACAAGGGTATTTCCCGCAGGAAGATACAATTTTTGTATCTAGAATAGTGAATGGCTTGGACTCTCTTAAAGTTAAATTTGTAAAAATAGAGCTGGATAAAAAAAGTCTTGAAAATTTCAATGCTTTACACGATTCCATAGGGACAGTAAAATATAAAATCCAATTTTATGATAAGAATAAAAAATTTTTCACTTCACAAGATAAAAAGGCTAATTATATACTAAAAAAGAATCCGGAAAAGTTTAAATCAGAATTTAAATTTTATTTTTCATCCATTGGGAATGCAGAAAAATAATTAGGAGTAATAATGTAATCTAAAGTTAAATCCCAATCGGAGATATCTGTAATTTTATTTATTGGATTAAAAAAAGATAGCCCAATTTTTTTTGATAAGGGGAAATTACTTAAAAATTTATCATAGTAACCTTTCCCATATCCTACTCGGTTTCCTTTTTTATCATAAGCCAATAAAGGAATAAAAATGCAATCAATACATGGCTGAATTACAGGTTCTTTACCCCTGGGTTCCGGAATTCCCCATTTATTGATTTCCATATTTGTGTCAGGAGTTAGTATATAATGCGATAGTGAATGATCTTTTATTTTAGGACAAAAAAGTTGTTTTTTATTTTTATGCAAATAATTAATTAAAAATGAAGTTTGGACTTCTTTTTTATTTCTCATAGAAAGAAAAATATGAAAAGAAGTAAAATGAGAGAGTCCTGATAAGATAAATTGATCCAATATCTTTAAAGAGTAATTTTCTATTTCTTTTTCAGAAAGTAAATTTCGTTCTGTTAAAAAATGAGAACGAGCTTCCTTTTTATTCATGAAAAGCATAGACTTATATTTTTTTTACAGAAATAATCTTTACAGGACAAGCTTTTGCAGCTTTGTCGGCAGAATCAAAAATAGAATCGTCAGGATTTTTAATAGTATAAAAACCTTTTTTTTCCTGAGATCTTAATAAAACAGATTTCCCATCTTTTTTAGACATTCGAAAGTTTTCAGGATCGAATTCAGCACAATAATTACAACCAATACATTTGTCCCTTTGTAAAGTTATAATAACCATTAAGATAGAGAGTTTTTTACTATTTTATATAATTTATCCGATGGACGAACTTTAAAACTGACAGGCATTGTAAGAATATCACCTTTTTTTGCTTCCTGGGCCGGCACGTCATCTACCATCATTGAAGCTACTTCGGATTCCTGAGAACCGGTTGTGGGGCCTTGAATTAAAATTCTGTCTCCGATATTTAAATTGTAGGCTTCAATTTCAAATTCCCCTATCCTAGTTTTAGGATAATAATGTCTTCCTTTACCAATATATACTTTTTTTTGTGTAGCATTTGAACCCGGATTATCAGACCACTCACCTAATTTTTGACCTAAATAATATCCACTCCAGAATCCACGGTTGTAAACAGTTTCCAATTTGGACATCCAATTATAAACTTTCTCTTTAGAAAAGCTACCATCTTCAATAGAGTCAATAGCCTCACGGTAACAACGCGTAACTGTAGCAACATATTCAGGAGCTCTCCCTCTTCCTTCAATTTTTAATACTTTTATTCCGGAATCTATTACTTGATCCAAAAAATCTATTGTACAAAGATCTTTAGGAGACATCATATATTCATTATCTAATTCAATTTCAAAACCTGATTCCTGATCTATAACAGTATATTTTTTACGACAATTTTGTTTACAGGCGCCTCGATTTGCCGAGGAGTTATGAGAATGAAGACTTAGGTAGCATTTTCCTGAAATAGCCATACATAGAGCTCCATGTCCAAAAATTTCTATTTCTACAAGTTTCCCATTAGGTCCTTTTACTTGTTCCTTTTCAATTTGGGAAGTTATTTTTTTTACTTGGTTAAGACTTAGTTCTCTGCTAAGCACCATAGTATCAGCAAAGAGAGAATAAAACTTAACAGTTTCAATATTAGTTATATTGATTTGGGTGGAAATATGTACCTCCATTTGAATTTGGCGCGCATAAGAAATCACAGCCTGATCCATAGCTATAACTGCTGTAATGTTGGCAGCTTTAGCACGTTCTAATACGGTTTTTATGATAGAAAGATCATGATCATAAATAATAGTATTAAGTGTAAGATAAGTTCTTACATTTTTTTCTGTACATCTTCTGGAAATTTCATCTAAATCGTGTAATGTAAAATTTATAGAAGAACGGGCGCGCATATTTAGCTGTTCTACTCCAAAATATACAGAATCAGCTCCATTATCTAAAGCAGCCTGAAGTGATTCAAAATTTCCTGCCGGTGCCATTAATTCTATTTTCCCGCTTCGTTTCATTCAAAATATTTCTTGTTTTGCAAAAATACTAATTATTACTTACATAAATGATAAATGTCAGACAAGTAAATGGCTAAAAATAAGAAATTAGCTTACTTTTTAAGAAAATCATTTTTATCAATACTTTGGCAAATATTTATATATGAGGAACAGATATTTTAATCAAAAACTATATATATTTGTCAAGAATTATAATAATGCTGTGGGAAACAAAATAGCCATATTGCCATTAGTAGTTTTGATTAGGTTTTATCAGAAGGCTATTTCTCCCTGGATGGGGAATAATTGCAGGTATACACCCACCTGTTCTAACTATATGCTGGAAGCTCTCAAAATTCATGGGCTTTTTTATGGTTTTTGGTTAGGAATTAAAAGAATATTACGTTGCCATCCCTGGGGAGGATCCGGGTACGATCCGGTTCCGCAGAAAAAAAATAATATATAAGATATGAGCCATTTATTGTATATAATATGGGACCCTAGTTTAGGTATACATTTAGGAAATTTTACACTTAGGTATTATAGTCTGATGTATGTGATAGCTTTTGGTTTAGGGTTTTATTTAATGGATATTATTTTTAAAAAAGATCATATAAATCGGAAATTATTAGACCCGTTATTTATTTATATGTTTTTAGCGGTTATTTTGGGTGCCAGATTAGGACATGTTCTATTTTATCAAAAAGAATTATTTGTAGAAGATCCGTTAGCAGTTTTTTTACCTATCAGAACAAAACCAGATTTTGAGTTCACAGGTTTTCAGGGCTTGGCAAGTCACGGAGCAGCTATAGGTATTTTAATATCTTTATACCTCTTTAGTCGTAAATATTTGAAAAGAAATATTTTATGGATTTTAGACAGAATTGTAATTCCTGTAGCTATAGGCGGAATGTTTATACGTTTTGGAAATTTTATAAATTCAGAAATAGTAGGGAAAGTATGTAGTGAAAATTTACCTTGGGGAGTACTTTTTATTCAACAAGATACCCATGAATATGGAGTTGTTTCACCGAGGCATCCTGCTCAATTATACGAAGCCTTGGGCTATTTTCTTTTATTTATTTCTCTTCTTTATATATATTTTAGAACGGACAAGAAAAAATATTTAGGTTGGATATTCGGGTATTTTCTAATCATTTTGTTTGGAATACGTTTCATAGTAGAATTTTTTAAGGAACCTCAGGGAAAAGAATATATTAACTGGTTTGGCTTAAACACGGGTCAATGGTTAAGTATTCCTTTTATTATCGCAGGAATATTCATTCTTATTACTGCAAAAAACAGATTGTATATTGATAAAAATAAATAAAAAATGAAAAAGATATGTTCTTATAAGATATTTTTCTTGCTTTTGATCCTTTCTTTTATAATTATAGGGTGTAAAGATAATTCCGATATAAGTGTTAGTACAAACTTTGATCATTTAGATGAGAAAGGTTTGCATTGGGGAGACAAATTACCTTTGGAATTTAACACTGCTGATGCAACGATCGATTCTTATACTATAAAATTAAATGATAGAGTATATACCAATCAAAAAAATATTATTTTAGATTCTACCAATACAAAATTAGGCTCAAATTATTTGGTTTTAACCTTACAATATAATGGACAGCATAAAAAAGAAATTGATGCTACTTTTAATGTGTTTGCAAAAAATAATGAAAAAAAACTGAATTATAAAATAATTCAGGAATATCCTCATAATCCGGAATTATTTACTCAAGGTTTTGTATATAAAAATGGTATAATTACAGAAAGTTCTGGGCAATATGGCAAATCTAAATTAGTTAGATATCCATTAGGAGCTACTACTTATACACAAAGTGTGAATTTAGATCCAAAATATTTCGCTGAAGGTTTTTCTATTCTTAATGGTAAGATTTACATGTTAACTTATAAAGAAAGAACAGCGTTGGTTTATAATGAGTCTGATTTTAAATTTGAAAAAGTAATTCCTTTTCCAGGAGTAATTATAGAAGGTTGGGGAGCTACTACCATCGGAAATGAAATTGTAGTTTCAGACAGTTCTTCAGAATTGAAATTTTTTGATTCTAATTTTAATTTGAAAAGAAAAATAACGGTCGTAGGATATGACAGAATTTATTCTTATGTGAATGAATTAGAGTATGCAAATGGGTATATCTATGCCAATGTTTTTAATGAAGATATTATTTTAGTAATAAATCCTAAAACTGGAGAAGTTATAGCTAAAGCATCTTTTCCTGACTTGGTGAAACATAATCAAACTGATGAGGAAGCCGTTCTTAACGGAATTGCTCAAATAGAGGGAAATACTTTTTTAATTACTGGGAAATTATGGCCTAAAATGTATAAAATAGAATTTAGCTTATAATGTAAAAATTCAAATTATAAAAATAAAGGTTATTTATAAAGATCTATCACTAGAAAATAATAGATCTCCTGTATCGCCATCAATTTCATATTTATGATAAAGCCAATCACTAGCAGAATTAGAAAATAGGGCTTTGCCTAAAGTTTTTCGGTTTTGGGTTTCAATATTTTCTTTTCCTTTTAAAATTTTAATGGTCCAAATCTTTTTTTCCTCTTTTGTTTCAAAAGTTACTTCTATTCTTTGATTTCCAGTATTTAGATATCTTCCTTTTCCGGAATCTAAATTTATATATCCCTTTTCCTGAATAAATTTTAAAATATCTAAAGGTTTAACAGAACCAAATTTTTCTTCTTCATTGACTTCTTTATATAATTCACCATTTTTTTTGTAGTAAAGAGAAGTGCCTATCCATGTTTTTTGTCCCAATACGGTATGTACAGCTCTTAAATTTCCGTTAGTATAATATAACTTATACAAGCTGAAAAAGGAAGGAGCTGGTAAATCTACCCATACATAACCTCCGAAGACATAATCGAATCCCATTTGGGTAATGGTCTCTCCATTTTCTTTTTTATAAGGTTGTTTTCCATAATTAGTATTAGCGAACTCTTCAAAATTAAATTTTTCTACAGGGAAATTATTTTTAAGAGCAGTTTCTTCATTTTTAGTTGAAATAGTTTTACAACAAATTAATGTAGAACTTAATAAAATAAAAAAAATATAATATTTTACTTGTGTATTCATAATAATTATTAATTTACATGTCGTTCAGCATGATAAGAAGATCGTACAAGCGGGCTACTTTCAATATGTAAAAATCCGCCTAAATGTGAAGCAAAATTTTCATATTCCTTAAACTGCTCAGGAGAAATATATTCTTTTACAGGCAAATGCTTTTTGCTGGGTTGCAAATATTGGCCTATAGTTATAACATCTACTTTTGCCTCGTGAATATCTTTTATAGTCTCAAAAACTTCGTCTGTAGTTTCCCCTAATCCTAACATAATTCCTGTTTTAGTTCTTCGTTGCCCTTGTTCTTTCATGTATCTTAAAACTTCTAAGCTTCTGTCGTACTTGGCCTGGATTCTAACTTCTCTTGTTAACCTTCTCACCGTTTCTAAATTATGGGATATAACTTCAGGAGCAGCATCTATAAGTCTATCAATATGTTTGTGTATCCCTTGGAAATCAGGAATTAATGTTTCCATAGTAGTTCCCGGACTTATTCTTCTGATTGCACCAATTGTTTCTGCCCAAAGAATAGATCCCATGTCTTTTAAATCATCTCGATCTACTGAAGTAAGTACAGCATGTTTTACTTTCATTAATTTAATGGATTTAGCAACCTTTTCAGGCTCTTCCCAATCAATTTCTGATGGACGACCGGTTTTCACCCCACAAAACCCGCAACTTCTTGTGCATATATTTCCTAAAATCATAAAGGTCGCAGTACCCTCTCCCCAGCATTCACCCATATTTGGACAACTTCCACTTTGGCAGATGGTATTGAGCTTATACTTATCAACCAATCCCCTTAACTCTTTATAATTTTTTCCACTAGGTAATTTTACTCTTATCCACTTAGGTTTTGTTCCTATTGATGCTTCCATTTTCATATTACTATAACTTACAAAGTTACTAACTTTTTATTAGTATTACCTATAGAGTGATTCTATAGATAAAAGTAATTTTATAATAAAAAAAAACATGCGAAAATAACCGTTTGTGCCATAATTTTTGATATAAAATTTAACGAATTATTTGTAGCTCAATTCAATCAAAATAATGAAATTTGTAAAAAGATAATTTTTAGATCAATAATGGATTACACATCAACTTCTGAAGATATAAAACTTATTATAGAAAAGGTTCAGGAAAAAAGTCAAGACTTTAATTTATTAATTAAAGAAATAAATCGGGTAATTATAGGGCAAAAATATATGATAAACCGTTTGCTTATTGGATTATTAACTAATGGACATGTACTTTTAGAAGGAGTTCCGGGGTTGGCTAAAACTTTAGCTATAAAAACTTTATCAGAGGCTTTGGATGGCGAATTTTCCAGAATTCAATTTACCCCTGACTTATTACCTGCAGATGTCGTAGGAACCTTAATCTATAATATAAAGGATAACGATTTTTCCGTTAAAAAAGGACCTGTGTTTGCTAATTTTATATTAGCAGATGAAATAAACAGATCACCAGCAAAAGTACAATCGGCTTTGCTGGAAGCTATGCAGGAAAAACAAGTAACTATTGGCGATGAAACCTATAATTTAAAAGAACCCTTTTTAGTTTTAGCTACTCAAAACCCTATCGATCAGGAAGGAACATACCCTTTACCTGAAGCTCAAGTAGATAGGTTTATGTTAAAATGTGTAGTAACCTATCCAGAATTTGAACAAGAAAGGGAAATATTAAAACAAAATATTTCTAATGAAAAACATAGGGTAAAAAAAATAGTATCATTAGAAAAAATATTTGAAACCAGGGAATTGGTTCGAGAAATATACATGGATGAAAAAATTGAAAGTTATATTCTTGATATTATATTTGCTACTCGTTTTCCTGAAAAATATAATTTATCTCAGCTCAAATCATATATTTTGTTTGGATCCTCACCTAGAGGAAGTATAAGTTTGGCTTTAGCGGCTAAAGCACATGCTTTTCTCAATCAAAGAGGGTTTGTAATTCCGGAAGATGTTAAATCTGTAGCTAAAGATGTACTTCGTCATCGAATCGGCATTAGTTATGAAGCGGAAGCGGAAAATGTAACCACGGAAGATATAATAGATCATGTATTACAATCCATTACTGCGCCATAATTTATTATTTAATTTTTTAAAATAAAAAAAATTGACAGCAGAAGAGCTTTTAAAAAAGGTCAGGCTAATAGAATTTAAATCTAAAAGGAAAATAAATTCATTGTTTTTAGGTGAGTATCACAGTTCTTTCAAAGGAGTAGGAATGACTTTTTCTGAAGTACGTCAATATCAGTATGGAGATGATGTAAGAAAAATTGATTGGAATAAAACCGCTCGTTTTAATGAACCATTTGTGAAAATATTTGAAGAGGAAAGAGAAATGATATCTATGATTTTGATAGATATTAGTGCTTCTATGAATTTTGGTACTCGTAAACAATTTAAAAATGATACAGTTGCCGAAATTAGTGCTACATTAGCATTTTCTGCCATAAAAAATAATGACAAAGTCGGTTTAATTTTATATTCTGATAAAATAGATTCATTCATTCCTCCTAAAAAAGGGAATTCTCATGTGGTAAGGATGATAAAGGAAATTTTAGAAACTGAACCAAAACCTACTCAAACTAATTTAAATTTTGTTTTTGATTTTCTACTAAAAACAATAAAGAGGAAATCAAACATTTTTTTAATTTCGGATTTTGATATTCCAAACTTTGAAAGAAGTTTGAGTATTGTTACCAAAAAACATGATATTACAGGAATAAGGGTTTATGATGATATTGAAAAAATATTTCCCAATATTGGATTAGTAAAATTCAAAGATTTAGAAACGGGAAAAATTCAATGGATTAATACTTCTTCCTCAAAGATTAGAGAAGAGTATTCTAAATATTATGCGATGTTGGTTACCCGTGTGGAAAATACATTTAATAAAAACGGAGCTGGTTTTTTGAATATTCCTACACAAGGAGATTATATAAAAGTTTTATTTAATTATTTTAAAGGACATCATTAATGAAAAGAAAAATAGTTTACATATTTTCTTTTTTATTTTTATATACTTTTGCTTATTCGCAAGAATTAAAATGTTCAATTTCTGCTACAAAAATTAAGTATGGAGAACCTATAATTCTAAAATTGGAAGTAAAAGGGAATAAATCTGATCGCATAGTTTTTCCTTATATTAAAGATACTCTTACATATCATTTGGAATTATTAAATATAAAAATTGATACTTTAACTCACGATAAGATTCGTATTTATACCGATAGTATATCATTTTCTGTCTATGAATTAGGACAATTTAAAGTTCCTCCACAAAAAGTAATAATAAATTCAAAAGAATATTTTTCTCCTGAATATCATATAACTGTAGACTCAATGGCTATAGATAGTTTAAAACAGCCATTATATGACATTAGACCAATTATAACAGAGCCTAAAACAATAAAAGACTACATAGAGCAGTACTGGATGTATATGCTGGCAGGGCTTATTTTTATTATTATATTTATTATAGTTATTATTTCTTATTATTTGGAAAAAAAAGGAAAGGGATCTTGGAGAAAGAAAAATTCGGACCTAGGTATTTTAGCTATTAAAAAAATTAATAAACTTGAAAAAAGTAACTATTTAAATAGAGGTTTAAGTAAAAAATATTATTCAGAATTAATTGTAATTCTAAAAGACTATATGGAATTTCGTTGGAAATTTCCTGCTTCCAAATTAATTACTGAGGATTTAATAAGTTATTTAATTAATAATAAATTTATAAATAAAGAAGAAGAAGCTTTAATTGTAATTTTTCATTCAGCAGATTTAGCAAAATTTGCTAAATCAAGACCTACTATCCAAGAAACGCGTATCCATACAGAAATGGCCAGAAAATTTATCAACGATACAAAAATGGAATTTTTAAATCTTAAGGAGAAAAATGAATACTAATTTAGAATTTGAATATCCTTGGTTTTTACTTTTTTTGCTTTTCATACCAGTATTCATATTTTTAAAATACAGGAAAAAAGTAAAGTTAGAGGTAATTTCTATTCCTAATGTAAAAGCATTTGGTACATCCGGAAATAAATTAGGTATTTTTCAGCCCATTCTGTTTTGGTTAAGGTTGTTTATAATTGGTTTACTGATATTTGCGTTTGCACGTCCAAGAGTTATCGATGTATCTCGGGTTTTGGAAAGTGAAAAAGGAATTGATATAATGCTAACTGTAGACGTATCTCTCAGTATGTTGGCTAAAGATTTAAACCCCGATCGTTTAACTGCTTTAAAACAAGTAGCTATAAATTTCGTAAATGAAAGACCTATAGATAGAATTGGACTGATAGCCTATTCGGGGGAAGCCCTTACTTTAGTACCTTTAACTACAGATAGAAATTTACTGACCCAACAGTTAAGTGAATTAAAAACTCAAACACTAGAAGGAGGAACCGCCATAGGAGTAGGGTTAGCTACTGCAGTAAATCACCTTAAAAACAGTAAAGCAAAATCAAAAATTATTATTCTAATGACCGATGGGGTTAATAATGATGGATTTGTAGAACCTACTATTGCTGCAGATATTGCTGCACAAAAAGGGATTAAAGTTTATACTATTGGTATAGGAACCAATGATTGGGCTTTATTCCCGTCCAGTCAAGATCCCTATACAGGTAAAATATATTTCGAAAAGCAAAAAGTTGAAATAGATGAAGATTTATTAAAGTATATAGCAAAGCAAACAGGAGGAGAATACTTTAGAGCTATAGATACAAAAAGTTTGCAAGATATTTATAGTAATATTAATCAACTAGAAAAATCAGATATTAATGATTTAAAATATTATAATTATACTGAAAAATATAGAATGTTTTTAGTTCCGGCTTTAATTTTATTGTTGTTGGAGTTATTCTTGAGAGGTTTTGTTTTCCGAAGCATAATATAAAGAAATAATTTAATGAATTGGGAGTTTGAAAAAATATCATATGCATTTTTATTGTTACTCGTACCATTTTTAGTATGGAGGATGTTATATTTATATAACTGGAAAAAAATAAAAATAGATCATTTTATTGATCCGGGTTTAAAAAATAAAATTCTTGGAAATATAGATTTATCAAAGTATATAAAAACCAATATATGGTTTATTATTATTTATATTTTACTTGTTTTAGGTCTGATGAATTTAACGGGGGGAATAGAAAAAAAAGAAGTAAAAAGAGAAGGTATAGATATGGTGTTTGTTATAGATGTCTCTAATTCCATGAATGCAGAAGATATAAAACCTTCTAGAATAGAAAAGGCTAAAAAAATTATTAATCAGATTATTTCAAAACTAGGAGGAGATAGAGTAGGCATTGTAATTTTTGCAGGCCAAGCTTATTCCGTAATGCCTCTTTCTAATGATTATGGAGCTGCAGAATTATATTTAAACGGAATAAGTACAGATTTAATTACAGCACAAGGAACTAATATTGCAGATGCGGTTTTAGAAGCTTCCAATATGTTGTCTAATATTAGTAATACATCTAAAGCCATAGTTTTGATTTCTGATGGAGAAACGCATAAAGGAGAGGAAGATAAAGCTATAGAAACTGCAAAAAAAAATGATATTACTATATTTTCAATTGGAATAGGAACTTCACAAGGAACTCCAATTCCTATGAATTACGAAAATGGATATTCAGAATATAAAAAAGATGAAAATGGAGACATAGTATTAACTCGTTTGGAAGATGGATCTTTAAAAAGGTTAGCTTCTTTAACTAAAGGGGCTTACTTTTATGGAAGTAATACTACAGATATAGTGTCTAAGCAGGTTTTTAATGAATTATCTTTATTGCATAAAAAAGAACAATCAACCAGTTATAGTTATGCTACTAAACAATATTGTCAATTTTTTGTAGGGGCTGCATTATTTATATTAATTATGGTTTCTTTAATAGATTATAAAAGAGATTTTAATGTTTAATCTTAGTATATTTGTTATGATGTTTAATAAAATTAAAATACTAATATTAATTCTTTTTTTATCATGCACTCTTTTTTCTCAAGAATCAAAATCAAGGAAATATTTTGTGAAAGGGAATAAAGAATATCTTAAATTATCCTATGATGAAGCCGCCGCTGATTATTTAAGAGCTATACAAGAAGGTGGAAATACATATAAATCTAACTTTAATTTAGGGAATGCAATGTATCGATTGAAAAAATATGATGAAGCTATCTCACAATACAAAAAATCTACTAAATTAGCAACAAATAAATCAGAAGAAGCAGATGCCTATTTCAATATTGGAGACAGCTATTATAAAAAGAAAGATTATGAGCAGGCTGCTGAAGCTTTTAAAAAAGCTTTGAAATTAAATCCTAAAGATAATAAAGCAAGATATAACTATGCATTAGCTAAACAAAAACTAAAAGATCAAGACAAAGAAGAAAAGGAAAATAAAAAAGATAATTCCAAAAAAAATTCTAAACAAAATCAAAAAAATAATTCCCAACAAGAAAATCAACCAGATAAGCAACAAAATCAAGGTTCTCAACAAGAAAATGATCAACAAGGAAAATCTGGAGGAAATGGAGACAATGAAAAATCAGGACAAGGAGGCGGACAGAGACAAGGAAATCAAAAGATAAATAATAATAATCTCCAGTCAGACGAAAAGAGTAAGAGTGAAAAAGATTTAGAAGGACAAAGACAATTTTATGAGGGTATTTTAGGTTCTATGGAAGAACAGGAAAAAAGGGCTCAACAAAAAATTATAAATAAAAAAATTCCCCAATCTCAATCAATAAAGGGGAAAGATTGGTAATGAAAATTATAGTATTACTTATAAATGTTATTTTTTTAGGAGTAATAGGAATATCAGCACAAATATCCTTTCAAGCTATTCCCCAAAAAAAAGAGGTAGGAATAGATGAACCGATACGTATACAATTTATTCTTACAATAAAAGGAAGGGATGTAAGGGATGTAGGGAATATAAAATTGCCTGCATTTACAAATACACAGGTAATTGGGAAACAAATAATCCAGAATCAGACTTATGAAGATGGTATTTCTACTATTGAATATGGTAATGAAATAAGTTTAAGGCCTGTTAAATCGGGAAGTATAAAAATAGGTTCTGCTTCGGTAATTATAAATGGAAAAGTATATTCCACTAAACCTTTAACTATAATAGTATCAGGATATGCTAATAACCATGAAGAAAAAGGATTTCCAGCCAAAATAGGAGAAACATTTTTAGCTTTTAAAATATCAGACAAAAACCCGTACCAAAATGAAGGTGTAATTGCAAAATTAAAATTTTATACAAAGCGTTTGGAACTATTAAATAGTATTACAAACCTTACTCCACCAAATTTTCAGGGGTTATTTGTACAACCTATAAAAGAAAGGAATAATACATATGAACAAGAAATAATAAATGGGGAAACCTATCTTTCAAGAACTATAAGTTCTTATGTAATATTTCCATCAAAGCCAGGAGTAATTGTAATTAATCCATTTATTTTAACAATGGCTGTTCCTAGTGGTTTTTTTGATGAACAAGAGGTAAATATTAAATCAGCTCCCATAACATTACAGGTAAAAAAATTGCCTGCAAATCCTCCTGTAGATTTTTATGGAGTAGTAGGAAGCTATAAAATTAATATAACTCCTAGTAAAACACATTTAAAAGCAGACGAATCTACAACTATTAATGTTGAAGTATCAGGTAACGGAAATATAGGGTTAATAAAATCACCAGCTTTAATTGTTTCGGAAGGGATAGAATCATTTACTCCAAAAGAAAAGATGGAATCTTATCCTGGATCAGAGGGAGTTATTGGAAAATTAAGCTCTTCAACTGTTTTAGTTCCTCATAGAGGTGGACAGTTTACTATAAAAGTAAGTCCATTTAGTTATTTTGATCCTCAAACGGGAACGTATAGAAAAATTATCCCAGATCCTGTTATATTAACTGTCACTGGAGATAGCTTAAAAGGAGAAAGGGATAGTATCAATGTTTTAAAAAATAAAAATATAAAAGATCCATTGTCTTTTATACCTAGTATTAAAGTTAGTGATACTCTTTCTGATGTTCTAGATGGAAAACAAAAAACTTTGGATTGGATATTACTTGCCATAATGGCGATAGTTATAATAATAATTATTTGTATTATTTATTTGAGATTTATAAAAAATAATAGTAAAACGAAAAAAGAAACATCAATAAAAGGAGAGAAAAATGTAAATTTTGAAAAACTGGATAAAGAAAACACACCTAAAACCATTCATATAATAGAACAAAATAAAGACGATCTAAATTCCCGGCTATTTACATTGAAGAAGATGGCAGAAAAAAATGAAAATAAAGAAGAATTTTATAATTTGGTAGAATTCTTGTTGCAGAAAGCAGTTCGGAATAATTTAGATTTAAATGAAGATCAATTTCTAACAACATCAGAAATAGAAGAACAATTAGCCAATAAATTTGGAGATGAGTTTTCAGATGAATACAAAAATCTACTCTTAAAATCACAAATTGAACGATATTCTAGCATTTCAGAAGAAGATTGTTTAGATGAGGTATATTTAAAAGTAGAAAAACTCATAAATAAACTTATGTAAATACATATATTTTTTTAATATTTCTTTTCATTATTTTTACAAATTAAATCAAAGTTCAAGTAATAAATGCATTATCATTTCTCAATACAAGAAATTATTAGCTGTTTTATGGTTTTATTTGCTATTATTGATATTATTGGTAGTATTCCAATTATTGTTACCATAAAAAATAAAGTGGGATATATTCAAGCCAGGAAAACCTCATTGGTAGCTTGTGTCATTCTAATCTCTTTTCTTTTTATAGGGGAAAAATTATTGAAAATAATTGGGATAGATGTTCCCTCATTTGCAGTAGCAGGAGCATTTGTTTTGTTTGTTATTGCTCTAGAAATGATATTAGGTATTGAAATCAATAAAATGGATGAACCTAAATCTGCATCTATAGTTCCATTAGCTTTTCCTTTAATTGCCGGTGCTGGTTCTCTCACTACAGTATTGGCTTTAAAAGCAGAATATCATACCGAAAATATTATTTTAGCCATAATACTTAATATGATAGTTGTTTATTTAGTGTTAAAAAATTGTGGAAGATTAGAACAAATATTAGGTCAGGGATTCATTTCTGTGATGAAAAAAGTATTTGGAGTTATATTACTAGCTATATCAATTAAACTATTTACAACTAACATTACTTCATTAATTGAAAAAGTACCTAATTGAATTTACATTAAGTAAATTTCTTATATTTGTTATAAACACATAAAATGAAATATTTTTTAAATATCACGTTAATTCTTTTTATTGCAGTTATTATATTTAATGCTACAAGAATTAATTATAGTATTGGAATTACTTCAAGTCCCAATGATAAATTTTTATATTCAGGTTTAGTTGCTATTATTGGAGTTATTGTAGTTTGCATTGTAAAACAAATTCGTTTACTTGCATCTAAAACAAATTAGAATAATATTTTTATTTGGGAATTTTTTTTAGTAATTGTAAATATTTTTTTTCTATTTCTGAAAAAGGAAGAATTTCATTTCCCACATAAATGATCATAACCCAATGAGGATCTGGAAATGTTTTATAAAAGAGGTCTTTATTCAAACGATAACATTCTCTTAAAACTCTTTTAATATAATTTCTCTTTACTGCCTTTTTAAAATGTTTTTTAGAAACAGAAACACCGATTTTATGATTGTTAAATAAATGAAAATGACTGGTGGGGCAATAAATTAATTTTAAAGGAAATTTATTACACCATATACCGTTTTCAAATAAAAATTTTATTTGAGATTTATTTTTTAAATGTTCATTTTTAGTATAACTAAATATCATATAATAAATAATATAATAATTAATTTAAATAGTTAAATTAATGCATTTGTATTATTCTTGCTATAGCACTAATCAATAGTTTTTCAAATATAGACTTATTTGTCTAAATGATAAACATTAATTAATTTTGTCTAATTAAAAATAATTTCAATTATGTATCCAGAAGATGTAGTAATGCCTATGAAGGCCCAATTAACCCAAAAAGGATTTATAGATTTAGATACTTCTGAAAAAGTAACAGAAGCACTCAATAAACCGGGAACTACACTACTCATTATTAATTCTGTTTGTGGATGTGCTGCAGGATCTGCACGCCCAGGGGTAATATTATCGATAGAAGGAGCTGGTAAAAAACCAGAATTTTTAACCACAACCTTTGCTGGGTTTGATATTGAAGCAGTAAAAACAGCAAGAGAACATTTAGTGCCTTTTCCTCCTTCCTCACCTTCAATAGCTTTGTTTAAAGATGGTGAATTGGTGCATTTTTTAGAAAGACATCATATAGAAGGTCATTCTGCAGAAATGATTGCTGAAAATTTACAACAGGCTTACGGAGAATTCTGTTAAAATTATGTCTTTGACCGAAAAACAAATAGAAGACTTAGGAAGTAAAATTGTTGAAAAATTAAAAACAGTTTACGATCCTGAAATTCCTGTGGATATTTATGAATTAGGATTAGTATATGATGTGCAGATCAGTACAGAAGGACAAGCAGAAATACTGATGACATTGACTACTCCCAATTGTCCGGTTGCAGAATCTTTACCAATAGAGGTAGAAGAAAAGTTAAAATCTATTGATGAAATTACAGATGCGGTAGTTAAAATCACTTTTGATCCTCCTTGGGATAAAGATATGATGAGTGAAGAGGCCAAGTTTGAATTAGGTCTTTTATAAATATAATAGCTCCACATTTGTGGAGCTATTATATTTATAAAATCTAAAACTAATTTAAATTACATTGCTTTTGCTGATTTATCGTTAGATTTAGTTGCACTAGTAGCTTTTTTGCTAGAAGTTTTTTTCTTTTTAGCTGGCTTTGAATTTGTTGCTTTTACTTCTTTTTTAGTAGGTTCTTGTTTAGATTTATTTACTTCTTGTGCATTAATTAAACCTAATCCAAATATAGCAGTTAAAGCTAAAGTTAAAATTTTTGTTTTCATTTTGTTTTCATTTAAAATTCTTATATCAAAGGTATTTAGGATTTCATAAAAAAATAAAATCACTAAATTAATTAACGTATATTTAACAATCAATAATAATTATCTAATAATCAATATTTTAATTATGGTAAAATATTTAGTCAGATTAAAACTCTATGAAAGCTTAAAAATGCCTTAAAACTTTTTGTGAATATTAAGAAAAATAATAAAAAAATGGTTTATAAAAAGATATTAGAATTTATAAAGTAAAGAGTTAAAAATTATATTTGTACATAATTTTAATATACATACAATGAAATTATTTATAGGAGATATAAATTCTTATGAGGTAAAATTAAGAGATGAAGAACAACATCATATACTAAACGTTCTTAGAATGACAGCAGGAGAGGAAATATATATAACAGATGGCAAAGGAAATTTGGTGAGAGGAAATATTAACATATCTGGAAAAAAAATTGATGTAGATATTCAAGAAAGATTTGATGAAGAAGCAAAATCAGAATATAAATTGCATATTGCTATTGCCCCTACAAAAAATATAGACAGATTTGAGTTTTTTGTAGAAAAATCTGTAGAATTAGGAATTACAGAAATTACTCCTATTATATGTAAAAATTCTGAAAGGAAAATTTTAAAAGTTGATAAAATACAAAAACAGATAGAAAATGCATGTAAGCAATCTTTAAAGATACATTTCCCAATAATAAATCCACTTACCCCATTAAAAGAATTTTACCAGAAAATAAATCAAAATATATATGTAGCCCATTGTTATAAAGAATATGAAAAAGTTTTTTTAAATCAAGTATTAGATCAAGTATTAGATCCTATAATATTAATAGGTCCGGAAGGAGATTTTTCTAAAAAAGAAATCGAAGAATTATATGAACACAAAGTTATGGGGATTGATTTAGGAAGAAGTAGACTACGAACTGAAACTGCAGGAATATTTGTATCAGCAGCTTTTTATTATAAACATTTTTTCTGAAATATAATATTAAATTTGTTTCAAATAAATATCAAAATTGATTTTAGATGTATATATGAATAACTTATGTAAATGATCTTGCATAATAAAATCTATAATATCTAGTAACTTATAATTTTATTAAGATTTAAAATAACGAAGTATTATTTGAGTAGAATTAGGCTTGTTTAAAATATATTTTTGGGCTTTTTGTCCTAACTCATTTCGTTTTTGATCATTTTGTATTAATTCATACAAAATAATATTAAAATCTTTTGAGGAATGAATTACTATTCCCCCTCCATTATTTACTAATTCCTCCGCTTCTATAAATTTATGATAAATAGGACCATAAATAACCGGAGTATGGAATATGGCAGGTTCTAAAACATTATGTACCCCCTCTTTACCAAAGCCGCCACCCACATAAGCAATATCAGCATAAGAATAAACCTGTGTAAGAATACCAACCGTATCCAAAATAATTACATTATAAAACTGTAAATCTTTACCTTCTATTTCAGAAAATAAAAGTGAAGGAACTTTTAACACTTTTTTTAATTTCTGAAAATATTCTGAATTCATATTATGAGGGGCAATTAAAATTTTAAAGTTTTCAAAAATGTCCGTTTTATGAATAAATTTTTCAATTAAATCATCATCTTCTTTCCAAGTACTTCCTGCTACTAATAAAATTTTGTTTTGCTTGAATTGTTCTAACCATTCTAAATGAATGGATTGCGATAAAAGCATTTTGACACGATCAAAACGTGTATCTCCGGATATAGTATTTTGAGGAATACCAATTGAATTTAGTAATTTTTGAGAATTTTCATTTTGAACAAAAAAATGAGAAACTTTTTGAAGTATGGAGACTATCCATTTACCATATGTTTTAAAAAAAAATTGATTATTTCGAAATATAGTAGAAATAAAAATTGTATTAATATGATGTTTTGATAATTCTTGAAGTAAATTAAACCAAAAATCATATTTTACAAAAATCACATGTTCAGGATGTAAATATTTGATTAATTTTTCAGCGTTTTTTTTAGTATCTAAAGGTAAATAAAATACCAAATCAGCCCAAGATTGATCTTTAATTATTTCATATCCGGATGGGGAGAAAAAACTGAGAACAAATTTATAGGTTGGAAATTTTTCTTTTAAAGCAGTAAACACCGGCAACCCTTGTTCATATTCCCCTAAAGAAGCTGCATGCATCCAAATTACCTGGTCTTTCGGTGAAATATTATTCTTAATTTTTATAAATAAGTTTTTCCTTCCTTTTACCCATAATTTAGCCTTTTCTGAAATAAGAGCGGCTAGGTTCATTCCCAGTCCTAATAGATAAATGATTATATTATAAATGACTTGATTCAAATTTTATTTTTTATTTAGAAAATATTTGCTCATAAAAGTGAACGACTTATTTAAAAAATACCTTAACCTTATATAAGATATTTAAGGAATATATTGATTAAAAAAATAATATAATACATTTATATCACGACTTTATGAGTTAAACTAGAAAACATAATTAACAATTTTTTTTAATAATACAAAAATATCTTTTAAATCTATTTCATTTATTATAACATAATTAAAATTATTGAAATTATTTGTTTCCATAAGTTTTGTTTTTTTAGCTAATTTATATAATATAAATTGGTCTTTTTAAAGTAAGTATGATTTAATATATCTTTGGTTATACATTTTATTAAGTCCTAATTATTAATAGATAAAGCAGAAAATAGATAAGAATTATATCTAATGTAATTTTTTTGAAATTTAGCACTAAAATAATTAGTATACATACTAGATTTTCATAATAAATATTTTAAACTAGTATGTGTATAAAGATAGATTTAAACATATATTAGCTTTAATTACTTTATCTTTTTTTTAGTTAAAAATTAGAATAAAAAAAATTTTTATTTGGATTAGAATAATTCTAAAAATAGAGTATCCATATTATATAAATTTAATAAGCGCGGGCAAATAAAACTCTTTTTTTAGAAGGATTTCCAGAATAAATACAAACTCCGTTTTCATCAACAGCATCAAAAGGGATACAGCGAATGGTAGCTTTAGTTTCTGCTTTTATTTTTTCTTCCACTTCTATAGATCCATCCCAATGTGCCGATACAAATCCTCCTTTTTCATCCAATACTTTTTTAAAATCTTCATAAGTATCTACCGGAGTTATTAAAGAATTCATTCTTTCTTTAGCTTTTTTAAAAATTGAATTTTGTATCTCTTGTAATAATTCTGTTATATAAACGGACAGACCTTCTATATTGACA
The DNA here is from genome assembly GCF_002964965.1 of Apibacter adventoris. NCBI lineage: Bacteria > Pseudomonadati > Bacteroidota > Flavobacteriia > Flavobacteriales > Weeksellaceae > Apibacter > Apibacter adventoris. Next base: position 28,141 of record NZ_PSZN01000020.1, on the reverse strand, counting down.
AGAGATTTCTCTAAAGTATCTCTACGTGCAATTTCTACTTGATTATTCTCTAAATCTTTTGGACCTATGGTAACGCGTACAGGGACACCTTTTAATTCATATTCATTAAATTTCCATCCGGGTTTATATTCTGTACGGTTATCAAACTTAACAGAAATACCTGATTTATTAAGCTCAATTTTCAAATCTTTAGCTATTTTTGAAATAGCATCTAGTTGTTCATCTGTCCTATGAATAGGAATAATAACCACTTGTATAGGGGCTATATTAGGAGGTAGAACCAAACCGTTATCATCTGAATGAGACATGATAAGAGCTCCGATTAAACGCGTAGAGACCCCCCAAGAAGTAGCCCATACAAATTCTTGTTTTCCTTCTTTAGATTGATATTTAACATCAAAAGCCTTGGCAAAGTTTTGTCCTAGAAAATGTGAAGTTCCGGCCTGAAGAGCTTTCCCATCTTGCATCATAGCTTCTATACAATAAGTTTCTATAGCTCCGGCAAATCTTTCTGATGGAGATTTTACACCTTTTATAACAGGGACACCCATAAAGTTTTCAACGAAATCCGCATAAACTTCCAACATTCTTTCTGCTTCTTCAATAGCCTCTTTTTCATGGGCATGTGCGGTATGTCCTTCTTGCCATAAAAATTCAGAGGTACGTAAAAATAAGCGGGTACGCATTTCCCAACGTACAACGTTTGCCCATTGATTAATCAGAATAGGTAAATCTCTATATGATTTCACCCAGTTTTTATACGTATTCCATATAATGGTTTCAGAAGTAGGACGAACTATCAGTTCTTCTTCAAGTTTAGCTTCAGGATCTACAATTACACCATTTCCATTTTCAGAATTTTTTAATCGATAGTGGGTGACTACAGCACATTCCTTTGCAAAGCCTTCGACATGATCTGCCTCTTTAGATAAGTAAGATTTTGGGATAAAAAGTGGAAAATATGCATTTTCATGACCGGTATCTTTAAACATTTGATCTAGTTGTCTTTGCATTTTTTCCCAAATAGCAAACCCGTAGGGTTTTATTACCATACATCCTCTAACACCTGAGTTTTCAGCCATATCGGCTTTAATTACTAATTCATTGTACCATTTGCTATAGTCTTCTTTTCTAGATGTAATTGTTGCCATAAATTATATTTTGTCCTAATTTTAAACGGATATTTGTGTAATTAATTGGTATGACTTTTGTATTTTTAACAAAAATTTAATTTAGCAACAAAAATATAATATATAAACTACTAAAAAAAATATCATGAATAATATTAATAGTATATTAAAAAGATTTTGGTTAACGACAGGAGTTTTCTTTTTGTTAATTAGCCTTTTAATTTCATGTTATACGGGACAGTCTTATGCGGGAGAAGATAGTATTTATTACAATCCTAAAAAGAAAAATAAAACACAAAAATCTTATGATTATGTATATAACGATAATCAACTATCTGGAAGTTCTGACGAAGTAAGGATAGGGAAACGTTATATTGACCCTACAACCAAAGCAAGTGATTTATTATATGATGATGCATCTAATAATTCTAATGTTAATAGTAATCGTTCGTCTTATCAGAGTAATGACGTTTGGGGTGATGATGGAGGAACAGTAGTTAATAATTATTATTATGGTGGTGGTTATTATCCATATTTTGGCTCTTATTATTGGGGAGGCCCTTGGGGATTTAACAGCTATTGGGGACCTTATGGCGGATGGAATTGGAATGTTTCTATAGGATGGAGCTGGGGCTGGTCCGGTTGGGGCTGGGGAAATTCTTGGGGACCATCTTGGGGTTGGGGATATCCTTCCTATTGGGATAGGTGGCACCATGGATATTGGGGATGGAATAATCCTAGATATTATGCCAATTATGGTCCAAGACCAACAAGTATGGTATATGGAAGAAATTCCTCATATCTTGACCAATCTTATTCATCTGTACGAAGCAGACAACTACAAGATGTTCAACGACAAACTGTGCGTAATAATGTTATTTCTGGTAGTAGAGACGGTTTAGTAAATGGATCTAGAAATAATGCTATATCTGGGTCAAGAATAGGAAACACATCTAGAGACAACAATGCTTTAAGTACTTCTAGTTCACGAAACAGTGGAATAAATAATAATACTTCAGGAAGAGCAAGAATTAGTTCCGATGTAATAGGAGGCTCTCGAAATGGAACATTCAGTGGCAGCAGAAACAGCTCCATTGGTTCATCAAATAGGGAAATGTCTGGAACATCTCAACCATCAAGAAATTATAATTCAGAAAGTCGTTCTGTGCCGTCATATTCCCCTTCTTCAGGAAGCAGAGGAGGCTCAATAGGAGGAGGTTCATTTGGTGGAAGTAGAGGAGGTTCTATAGGAGGAGGCTCAGTTGGTGGAAGTAGAGGAGGTTCCATTGGAGGAAGAAGATAGTAAAAATTATTAAATATTTTAATTAGCTATGAATAAAAAAATAGTACTCTTTACTGCTTTATTAGCAATGTTTCAGTATGGAAAATCTCAGATTTTTGACCCAAATTCTATATATGATGGATTAAATGCATATAATGGAAATTTTGAAAATTCTGGGACAGCAAGGTATATAGGTATGGGAGAATCTATGGGAGCTTTAGGTGGAGATATAAGCGCTGTAGAAACCAATCCTGCTGGATTAGGAATATTTAGAAATTCTGTTGCAAATTTAACATTGGGTGTTTTATCTAATAAAAATAAAGCAACTATGAAAAATTCATATTCCAATACCGATACAAATTTTAACTTTTCTAATGCTGGATTTGTTATGGCATTTGGTGATGAATCAGATCGTCTCAAATTAAATTTAGGAGTGAATTATAGTTATCAGAGATTAGATAATGATGTAGTTTTTCCATATAATGAAAGTTATGTTTATACTATAAACAATCAAGAGTTTGATTTTAACAGTTATGAACAATCTGTAGACGGATATAAATCCAAATTAAAATTTAGTATTGCTACTAATTTTGATGATGTTATTTATTTTGGTTTAGGATTAGATTGGCATTATATAAGTATGGATAGAATGGATAGTTATTCAGATAGGTTGCTTTCTGATAATAATTTAGGTTATTTTTATCGACAAGGAACACCATATTCTCAAGATGCCAATGGTTTTGGTTTATCTGTAGGGGTAATAGGAAAAGTTTTTCCTGAATTAAGATTAGGAGCAGCTTATCATTCTCCGATATGGTGGTCTGACATAGATACAGATTATAATTATTTTACAGCAGAAGTTTCTAAAGATAATGTTTTAAATTGGGATATTTATTATGGTTATTATGATAAGTATAAAGTTACAGCACCTGGTAAATTAGTTTTAAGTGCAGCTTATGCATCCGACATTGTCAATGATGATAATTCGTTAGCTTTTAACTTTGACTTTATAAATTATTTTAATAAAGATTATGAATTTAAAGGCAGTCCCGATTATAGGTTAAATAATACTTTTGTCGATAATTATATGCATGATTCTCAAGAATATCGTGCAGGTATTGAGTATAGATTTAAAGAGTTAAAAGTTAGAGCAGGGTATGCTTATATGTCATCTCCTGTAAAAGATAACACTATAACAGGATTTAATTATGAAACAGGGACAGATTCAATGGTGAAAAATTATATGGCAGGTGAAAAAAATAAATTTTCTTTCGGTTTAGGTTATGATATAGGACAATTTTTTGCAGATTTTGCATATCAGTTTATAAAAACAGATTATTATACTTCTTTTTCAGGAGCTTATTATAACAACAAAGAAATAAGAAATTTTGGACCTGGTTCAGAAGGTCCATTATCTCCAATATTTGATAGTGTAACCTTTGGTAAAATAAAGAATACGCAAAATAATTTTGTTCTTACTTTGGGAATGAGATTCTAATAATTTTAAAAATATAAAAAAACTCAGGTGATTTTCATCTGAGTTTTTTTGTTTAATATGCAATATAATTATATTATGTTTATCTTAATTATTATATTTGCGTACATATTTATTTATAATTCAATAAACATATATTATTCAGGAAAAATATGTTAAACTGAAATTTTTTTTATTATGTTAGAAAGTACGTTAAATTACATAGATATACCAAAAAACTTATTGATAGGATTTAAACTCATTGTGGCATTCATTGCCATTTTAGTGTATATAAAAATTGTTGGTAGGACTATTTTAAATCAAGTTTCAGGTATTGATCTAGTACAGAATATTATTTTAGGAGGTCTTGTAGGAGGAATTATTTATAATCCGGATATAACAATTTTAGAATTTGCTATTGTCTTATTTATGTGGACTTTGATTATATATATAGTTGCTTATATAATGAAAAGAAATGGTTTAATCCGTAAAATGGTAGAAGGTCCAATTATTCCCTTAGTTATAAAAGGAAAGTTAAATGTAGAAGGGTTTAAAAAATCTAAAATTGATTTATTGACCTATGCAAATATGTTGAAAAGCAAAGGTATATATGATATTTCAAAAATTTATTTTGCGCAATTAGAACAAGATGGATCTCTTACAGCCTTTACAGATGATTTTGATCAATATACAGTTTTATTAGTTATAAACGGACGTATTAATCATGTATATCTTGAAGGAATAGACAAAGATGAAGAATGGCTGAAAAAAGAATTAAAAAAAGAGGGCTATACAGATATATCAAAAATATTTTTAGCACAATGGTCTAAAGACAAGTTTTACATTGTATCTAACCGAGATCAAAAGAAAATAAAAAATTCAGATGAAAAAATTTATTAGAAAAAATAGAATACAAAAAAATCACTTAATATACTTAAGTGATTTTTAATTAAGTAGCCCGTAGGGGAGTCGAACCCCTCTTGCCAGAATGAAAATCTGAAGTCCTAGCCGATAGACGAACGGGCCAATATTTATTTTATATTAAAGAGCATTTACATGCTTGCTTAATTTCGACTTTAGATTGGCAGCTTTATTTTTATGAATTATATTTCTTTTTGCCAATTTGTCTATTTGAGAGAAGACAGATGGTAATTTTTCTACTGCAACGTTTTTTTCAGTTTCTTCTCTTAGCTCTTTTATAGCTGTACGAGTAGATTTATGATAATATTTATTGCGTAACCTTCTTACATGGTTTTGTCTTACTCTTTTTAACGCTGACTTATGGTTTGCCATAACTTTTTTTAAATTTTCTTTTTAAAATATTTAAAATCCACAACCTAACTACAGGTTCTTTTTTAATTTTGCGGTTGCAAATTTAATTTAAATTTATTTAATTACAAAATTTAAATTAATTTACTTATAAAAAAGTAGACCCACAGGGATTCGAACCCCGACAAACGGTACCAAAAACCGGTGTGCTACCGTTACACCATGGGTCTGTACCAATAAAAAAACCTTGACTGATTTAAGAGTAAGGTTTTTTATGGTGGGCGATGCAGGGTTCGAACCTGCGACCCCCTGCTTGTAAGGCAGGTGCTCTGAACCAGCTGAGCTAATCGCCCTCTTTAATCTAAACAAAATATGTTTAAGAACCTTGTGTAATTACTTTGTTTTGTAATTGGATTGCAAATATACGCTCATTTTTTATACTTGCAAATATTTTTTTAAAAAATTTCTGATACTACAAAATTACTTCCTCCGATAAATATAATATCTTTTTTATCGGAATCATTTTTAGCATTTGTAAAGCCTTCAAGTACACTGTCATATATTTTATAATTAGAAAAATATTGTTCAATTTTCATCTTATATTGATTAGGACTTAAACCCCTTTTTATGGAAGGTTTCACAAAATAATAAATTCCATTTGCAGGGAGTAAAGGAAATATTTTATCTAAATCTTTACCTTTTACAAATCCTATAACAATCCTTAAATGTTTATATGATAAAGTTTTAAATTGTCGAGATAATTGTTTGAAACCATCTTCATTATGAGCTGTGTCACATACAATTAATGGATCTTTTTGTTGGAGAATTTCCCATCTTCCTCTGAAATTCATGTTTTTGTTTACATGTAGTAATCCATTTTCAATGGCATGATTATTTATATTATAACCTTTTTCTTGTAAGATTTTAATAATTCCTAAAGTAGTTTTTATATTTTGAAATTGGTAAATTCCTTTAAGGTCTGAAACGTAGTTGTTTTGTATTAGGGTAGCATCTAAGTGTTTAGCTTTTTTTTCTTCAGCAATGTTAATTAATAAAGATTTAATATTTTCTTTATTTTCACCAATAACTACAGGTATTCCCTCTTTAATAATACCTGCCTTTTCCTTAGCTATTTTTTCTAAAGTATCTCCTAATAAGTCAGTATGATCCATAGATATACTTGTAATAGCACAAACTTCAGGGATGATGATGTTAGTAGAATCTAAACGGCCTCCTAAGCCGACTTCTATGACTGCAATATCTACTTTTTCTTTTGCAAAATATGAAAAAGACATAGCGGTAGTCAGTTCAAAAAAAGAAGGATTAAAATCTTTTGAAAAATAAGATTGAATTTCTACAAGAAATTGATAAATAAATTCTTGAGGACATTCTTTACCATTTATTCGAATACGTTCTGCGAAATTTTTTAAATGAGGAGAGGTAAATAGCCCTACTTTATATCCGGATTCTTTCAAAATAGAAGCGGTCATATTAGAAACACTCCCTTTACCGTTAGTTCCTGCTACATGAATAGATTTAAATTTGTTTTGAGGGTTTCCCAAAATATTACATAATTTCAGAATATTTTCAAATCCGGGTTTATAAGCAGATTTTCCTATATTTTGATAGTTTGAAACCTGAGAATATAACCACTCCAGAATTTCTTCATAAGATATCATAAAATAATTTTATATTTTTTGTACAATCCCAATATATTTTTTTTCAAATTCTACAATTACAGCATTTAATTTATTTTCTTGAACCCAATCTATAAATGCAGAATTATCCCCAATATCATCACTGATAAAAAAACCTTTAGGAGAAATCTTATTCCAGATGATTTTATAAGCCCATATCCTTCCTTTATAACTTTTATCACTGTCATAATGTGCAACGTCAAAATGAGATTGTTGGGTAAAAATCTTTGGTAAAGATTCTTTATCTGCAAAACGAAATAATTTCCAATATTTACGTAATGAATCAGGAACTACACAGCCTACGAATTTATCATTATTTCTGTCTAAATAAGGCATATCCGAACTATATAAAATACCTTCTCTTTTTTGTAAGGACAATAAAGCTGCTAAAGAGCTCCATCCGTAAGCAACTCCTGTTTCTAAAACATTTTTTGCCTGCGTATGTTCACATATTCCATAAATTAAATCCATAGCTCCGGCTCCACCCATTTTTACCGGGCAATTTAATTCCATTTTTTTAGCTTCTTCTAATACCTTAGGGAATTCAGTAGATAAAGAAAAATGTGAATTTGTTATTTTTAAAATCGCTTCTTTTTGGCTTATAGCCATTTTTGCACACCAATTTTCCGCTTCTTTTTTTCCTTTAAAAGCACTTCCTCTATCAAAAATATTTTTATAAATTTTTCTTAATAATTCAGGGTATAATTGGGGCCTGACTAAGTAACCGAAAAAGGTTCTGAGAATTGTTAACATTTATTCAAATGGTTAAAATAATTTACAAAAGTAAGTAAATCAAATATAAACAACATCATCAAAATAATAATACCATTAAATACTAACTACAAATACTGAAAACTTAGGTGACGTTTTTGTATCTCAAATATTTATAAATACAGAAAGTTGTAAATTGCAGTTTTTATTATGTCATAACTCAATAGAAAAATAAAGTTTTATGTTTTAGTAATTTACAATGAATCGGCTTAGTAAATCATTTATAAATTTTTTTCAAAAAGAACAATCTACCGGAATATTGCTTATATTATGTACTCTTATTTCTTTGATAATAGCAAATTCACCGGTTCAGATTTTTTATTTAGAACTTTGGGAAATTCCGGTAAGATTACAATTTGGTGATTTTAATTTTTTTAATTTCCATGGAAAACCCTTGACGTTTGAAACGTTTATAAATGAAGCTTTAATGGCCGTATTTTTTTTATCTGTAGGCTTAGAAATTAAAAGAGAAATTTATGCCGGTGAATTAGCAAACCTCAAAAAAGCTTTGCTACCTATAATGGGCGCTTTAGGAGGAATGATCATTCCAGCATTTATTTATATGCTTTTTAATTACGGAACTCAAACACAATCAGGTGCCGGAATACCTATGGCTACTGATATAGCTTTTGCTTTAGGAGTTCTTTCACTATTAGGGAAAAAAGTTCCAATGGCTCTTAAGGTATTTTTAACAGCTTTAGCCGTAATTGATGATTTTGGAGCAATTGTGGTGATTGCCTTATTTTATACTCAGGATTTGTCTGTATTTCATTTAAGTATTGCATTAATGATATGGGGAGTATTGCTTTTTCTAAATAAAGTAAAGATCTATTCTTTAGTACCTTATTTAGTAGGAGGGATTATTATGTGGTATTTTATGCTAAATTCAGGAGTTCATGCAACCATTTCTGGTGTACTATTAGCCTTTGCTATTCCATTTCAAAAAGGAGAGAAAAAAGTTAATTTTTCAAAATTGCAACATTTGTTACAACGACCGGTAAATTATATTATTCTTCCGCTTTTTGCATTAGCTAATACAGCTATTGTTGTGAATTCAGATATACAAAATATTTTTACTCAACGTTATAGCCAGGGTATTTTTTTTGGTCTGTTTTTAGGAAAACCTTTAGGAATTATGCTTTTCAGCATTTTAGCCTGTGTTGGTAAAATTTCTAAATTACCTGAAGGGGTTTTATGGAAACAAATGCTTGGAGTTGGATTTTTAGGTGGAATAGGGTTTACTATGTCAATATTTATTACCCTTTTGGCATTTGATCCTATATCACAACAGGATTATATAAATCATGCTAAATTTGTCATACTTACAACTTCTTTATGTTCAGCATTTGTAGGTTATTTTTATTTAAAAAAAATATTATTCCAAAATCATAGTAAAATAACTAATTAATATGAAAAAATCAATTTTAGTTTTATTAATTACATATTATTCGGTCATCATGGCAAAAGCACAAAATTATTACACAGAAATTCATACAGATGCTAAGGGATATGCCTATGAAACAGTAAATGGGGATCCTTCAAAGTCTAGAGTATACACTTTAAAAAATGGATTAAAAGTTTATTTATCACAGAATAAAGACGAACCTAGGATACAGACCTATATTGCTGTAAGAACAGGGTCATCTAACGATCCTTCCGAAAATACAGGGTTAGCACACTATTTAGAGCATATGTTATTTAAAGGAACCAGTAAAATAGGAACTTTGAACTGGAATAATGAATCACAATTACTGGAACAAATTTCGGATCTATACGAAAAACATAAAAAAGAAACAGATCCTGAAATGAAGAAAAAAATCTATAAAAAAATAGATAGTGTTTCACAAGAGGCTTCAAAATATGCAATTGCAAATGAATATGATAAAATGATTTCTAACTTGGGAGCAACCGGAACCAATGCCCATACTTGGTTAGATGAAACAATTTATAAAAATAACATTCCTGCCAATGTATTAGAAAAATGGTTGTTTGTAGAAAAAGAAAGATTTTCAGAATTGGTACTCAGACTTTTTCATACTGAATTGGAAGCAGTATATGAGGAATTTAACAGGGCGCAAGATAATGATGCCCGTTTAGTGAATTATGAACTAATGGATGCCTTATTTCCAACTCATAATTATGGACAGCAAACCACATTGGGAAAATCAGAGCATTTAAAAAATCCTTCTATGAAAGCAATTCATAAATATTTTAATACATATTATGTTCCTAATAATATGGCGTTGGTTTTAGTGGGAGATTTAGAGTATAATAAAACCATACAGCTTATAGATAAATATTTTGGTAGTTTTGAGTATAAAGAACTACCAGTAAAGAAAAAGGTAATAGAAAAACCTCTCAATCATGTTATAAAAAGAGTGGTAAAAAGTCCGACTTCAGAAAGGTTGCAGTTAGCTTTCAGAACTGAAGGCACAGGAAGTAAAGAAGAATTATATGTGCAAATGATAGATATGATTCTAAGTAATACCGGAGCCGGACTTATTGATATGAACATTAACCAAAAACAAAAGGCACATGGAGCAGGGTCTTATACTAGTATATTTAAAGATTATGGAATACATGTTCTCTATGGAGCTCCAAAGGAAGGGCAAACTCTAGAACAAGTACAGCAATTATTATTAGAACAATTAGAAGAAATTAAAAAAGGAAATTTTGAAGATTGGTTATTAGTTGCTATAGTAAAAGATTTAAAAACTAGACGATTGAAATCTTGGGAGAAAGCTAACGGGGTAGCAACTAAAATGTATAACGCTTTTATTCAAAAACAATCTTGGGAAGAGGTTTTAGGAGAAATTGATCAATTAAGCCAGATAACCAAACAGGAATTAATGCAATTTGCCAATAATTTTTATCAGAATAATTATGTGGTAGTTTTTAAAGAAAAAGGAGAAAACAATAAATTAATAAGAGTAGAAAATCCGGGTATTACCCCTATTGTTTTGAACCGTACAGATCAATCTCTATTTTACAAAGAATTTTCCCAGATTCCAGAAAAAGAAATTAAACCGGTATTTTTAGATTATAAAGCACTTATTAAAGTAAAAGAATTAGAGCATACCCCTTTTTATTTTATAAAAAATACAACAAATGAGTTGGCCGGGCTTTATTTTATATATGATTTTGGAACAGATAATAATAAAGATTTAATTTTAGCTTTAAATTATCTTCATTTATTAGGGACTGATCGATATAGTAAATCCCAGCTGGAACAAGAATTTTATAAGGCTGGAGTTACTTACGATGTACAAGTATATAATGACAGAATATATGTTCACCTGAAAGGCTTGGAAGAGAATATACCCCAAGGGTTAGATTTACTTGAGCATTTATTTTCTCGGGCTCTGCCAGATGCGGATGTATATAATGATTATTTGAAAACAATTAAGAAAAGCCGAAAAAATTCTAAACTAAACAAACAATCTATTTTTAAAGCTTTAGCTATCTATGCTCAATATGGTAAATTTAACCGGATTACAAATAATATTTCTAAGAATGAATTAAAAAATAAAAATCCTCAGGATCTGGTAGATATAATTCATGATTTACATAATTATAAGAAAGAAATTTTTTATTACGGTAAAAGAATGTCAGTAGCAGAAAAAGCACTTTTAAAATCACATAATTTTGGAAAAGGTTTAACATATAAATCTCCAATAAAATATGAAAAATTATCATCTGACGGTACTTTATATTATGCACCTTATGATATGGTACAGGCAGAAATCTTATTTCAGTCTAAAGGAGAGTTGTTTGATGTAGGAAAAATGTCTTTAGCGAGAGTTTTTAATGAATATTTTGGAGGGGGATTATCTTCAATTGTATTTCAGGAAATTCGTGAAAGCCGTTCACTAGCCTATTCAGCCTTTGCAAATTATGCAGTTGCTACCAAAAAAGAAAATTATGATTTTATATCTTGCTATCTGGGAACGCAAGCAAATAAATTACCTCAGGCAGTTGAAGCTATGAGTGAACTGATGAATCATATGCCTGAGATAGATAAACAGTTTGAGAATGCAAAAAACGGAGCATTAAAACAAATTGCTTCGGACCGGATCACTAAATCCAATATATTTTGGTCTTACAGGGCAGCACGTAAAAGAGGGTTGGATTATGATATAAGAAAAGAAATATATGCAAAAATCAAAGAAATGAAAATGTATGATTTAAGGGATTTTTTTAATAAATATATAAAAGGGAAAAAGTATAATGTTTCTTTAATTGGAAAAAAAGAGAACTTGGATTGGAATGCTGTTGAAAAATTAGGAAAAATTAAAGAGTTGAGTATTAATGAACTTTTTAATTATTAACTTCCAAATAGGATTTATAAATAAACCTACATACTAAAAATTAGTAGTAATCAAGAGTATATAAATCTTTTTTTGAAAAAATTAAGAGCACTATTACCTTATATATTATTCCACTTAAATTATAATTGGAAAAATGTAGATAAGATATATAAATGAAAAATTTATTAGCTAAAAATGGTTTAGCTTTTAATGATATTCCTTTGCCTGAATAAATAATTCGGACATTTTTATCCTGCTGCCCTGATTTATATTTTATTGTTTTTAAAAAAAGAAAGGCTATTTAAGTTTGCTATACTAAATTTAGAAAGAGAAAGGGCTTATATTTATTTTTTATATGATTTTATAAGGAAACTATATTAATTACAAGTATGTTTCTAAAATTCCCTTTCCTTGCCTTAATATTACCGGGTTTCCAGAGGTTACATCTACTACAGTAGAAGCTGTATGATCACCCATTCCGCTATCTATAACCCAATCCACCAGTTTATCATATTTTTCGGCAATTAATTCAGGATCTGTGGTATATTCAATAATTTCATCATCACTATAAGTAGAAGTGGAAGCAATAGGATTCCCTAATTTTTCTACAATCATTCTTGGAATAGGATTGTCTGGTATCCTTATACCTACGGTTTTTTTATTTTTGTAAATAGAGGGTAAATTGTTGGATGCATTAAGAATAAAAGTGAAGGGACCGGGTAGAGTTCTTTTTAATAATTTAAATATAGAATTATCGATAGGTTTGGAAAATTTAGCCAGATCACTCAAATCACTACATACAAAGGAAAATTGAGCCTTTTCTAGCTTTATGTCCTTTATTCTGGCCAGTTTTTCCATGGCTTTATGATTGAAAATATCACATCCTAGTCCATAAACCGTATCGGTTGGATATATAATAGCCCCACCTTTTTTTAATATGGAAACTATTTGGTCTATTTGTTTTTCGGAAGGATTTTCCGGATGAATTTTTAATATTTTTGCCATAGTTTTTTACATTTTTAGGTTTTTAAGATATAAAATTTATTGTTGACATTATATTCATTTATATATTTAGTGCCAAAATAGATGGTCTTTAGGTTCATATAATAAATTATAACACTTTTTTATTTGGGAAATAACTTCAAAAAGTTGTTCAGATCATTAATTTAATTACTATCGCTAAATTCATCTGTGTAAACATCTAAAAGAAGAAAGAAAGAAGAGAGTAATATAGGTCCAAAAATAAGCCCAAGGAAACCAAAAATATTCATTCCGAAAATTACCCCGAAAACAGTAATCAACGGATGTACATTATCCAATTTTTTTAACAGGGTAAATCGGCAAATATTATCAATACTTCCAATAACCAGGATTCCATAAAGCACAACAAATACAGCCTGCCAGTTTTGTCCTGAAGTAAATAGTAAAATAGCTATTGGAATATATGCCAGGGCAGATCCTATAATAGGGATCATGGAAGCGAAAGTTGTTGCTGCAAACCAAAACCATAAATTGTCGACTCCTACTATAGCATATCCGATTACTCCGGCTATTCCTTGTATCAAAGCTACGGCCGGAATACCAATTGCATTAGATTGAATCATTGTTTTTAATCGTTGGGCTAGTTTTATACTATTATTATCTTTTAAAGGAGACCATTTCATAAGGGTCGATTCCATACTTCGTATGTTCATAATCATAAAAAAGAAGATGAAAAAAGAAAAAAAGAAAACGATTATAGAGTTTATGGTAGAATTTAATACATCGGGAATAAATTTGCTTGCCCATCCTGTAAACTCTATAATATTCTCTTTACTGAAGAGATTAAAGCCATAATGGACTTGCAAGTCATTTAATATTTTATTTAAAGAAATACTAATTTTTTCACAATAAGAAATAGCCGTCTGCACTTTAGAGTAGGTCAGTTCGATAAGTAAATAAACAGGAGCGGCAATAATTAATAGGGCAAGAACGAAAATAAGTATAAATGCCAGCCAGGAATTCCACTTTTTTTTCTCAGTTAAGTAAAGAAAAAAATTTCTTGTTATAGCATATAGGGTAACGGCTCCTAGCAAACTAGGTAAAAAAACTGCCAATTGGCTGATTATAAGTATAAACAGGGCAATAATGATTAATATAAATAAAATTTGATGTATTACCTTGGCGCTTATTTTATTTTTCATGACTACAAAGATTTATTATTTTGTATTCTTTATAAATGTATGAATTGCATCTTCATATCCGGAAAGTCCTTTACCTTTGATTTGAGCAATGCAAGCAGCAGAGGTAACGGAAACCTTACGGAAGTCTTCACGTTTATCAATATCAGAAATATGAATTTCAATCGCCGGAGTGGTTACGGCTTTTAATGCGTCATATAAGGCATATGAATAATGGGTAAAGGCTCCGGGATTAATTACGATTCCTTGATAAGAAAAACCGATTTCATGAATTTTATCAATCAGAGTACCTTCGTGGTTAGATTGGAAATATTCTAATTCTACCGCTGCGAATTTTTTTTGAAGGGAAGAAAAATAATCTTCAAAGGTAAGAGATCCGTAAATTTCAGGTTCCCGTTTTCCCAACAGATTCAAATTAGGGCCGTTAATAATTATAATTTTCATCTTTAAAATTTATACGAATATATAAAAGAATAAAATAAGGAGATAATTTTGATAAGAAAAAAATAAATAAGTATATTTGCCTCCCTGTTTACTTGCCCGGATGGCGGAATTGGTAGACGCGCTGGACTCAAAATCCAGTGATAGCAATATCGTGTGGGTTCGATTCCCACTCCGGGTACAATAAAAACCCCTGTTAATAAAATCATTAACAGGGGTTTTTAAAAAGGAAGTAATTTTACTGTCATTTTTCCTTATAATTATCTCTTATTTTTTCATTCTAAAGAGTCTATAGTCTTAGGTTTAGGTGGTTTTGGAAATTCATACTCTTTTTTATTTCTAAATATTGAATTTAAATTTCCTTTTTAAAGATATAGTAAGCGATCTTGTGTTATTTTGTATACTATTCCTTTCAAGTAATCATTATCAAATTTATCATTTATAACTGGAGATGGATTTTTGTAGGTATTAGTATGGTTTGGGAGTAATATATTATATTTCAAATTGTGTGGTTGAGTAATAAATTATTGTATTGGTTTTATAAGTAAAAAAATCTACTTTGTCGACATTAGCCATTATTTTAAATTTATCTTCATATTCAGAGCTAATTAAGAGTAAACTATCTCTTCTAAAAAAATATAAAATATAGAATCTTTTTTAGTAATGGGATCTTTTCTTAATTCATATTTACCATTTGAATCTAAAAGAGATTGTCTATATCTTCAATATTATTTTTATCTACTATTAAGGATAACATAATATTTATTATTTTGAATTAAATTAAATTATTTATCCTTCTAACCTTAAATATCATACCTCAATAACTACTATTATTTATTTGTACTATTCTTCTTTGATTGGATTCAGTAATCCTTAAGTATTTCGAATTATAGTTATATTCTCTTGTAATTCATAAACGGCTGTCTTACTATTTACCACATAATACTCCAATAAATAATCTCTTTATCTTTTTCATTCAAGGCTATTCCTTTAGAATAACCATGTTCCCATTTTTTAGGCATTTGTTTATTAGGTTTCATTTTAAAATTATCATCATATTCTCCTGCTTTAGCTTCCAATACATAAATAGTATAATTTTCCGAAAGTTTCATCGGTTGTCCTTCTGAACCTTTATAATCTAAAAAATTAGGTATTGGATATTTTCCCACATAACAATTTCTCTTAACTAAATTAGTATCAATTTTCTTAGTCTTTACTACTCCATTTAAGTCTAAATAATCAAATCTATTCACTATTAATAAGCAGGAATCCTTAGGAATATATTTAGTTATTGAGGTATTAATTATATTTTTTACTCTTAACAATTCTTCTTTATGTAAATTATAATCATAAAGAAATAAGCTTGTTTTGTGATCCTGTATATCTTCTGTAAATATAATATAAGTGTCCCAAGCCTTCTTTTTTTCTGGAAATTGATTTATAAAGTTTTTTTTGAAACCATTCTTATATTGTTCATATATTTTATCATTTAATGTAGTTAATGTTTTAGGCTTTTGGGAACAACCCAATAATATACTAATAAATAAAAATGTAAAAAATAAATAAATTTTTGTGTTTTTCATTATTGATTATTATTTTATTGCTTTATATATGTTAATAATATATCTAAAAAATTTTAATGTAAAAGCAGTATTATCCCCTGTCCTTTGACTACTAAAATAAGATGTTTTATAATTGGATTGACCTGGTGTCTTAGCTATATCATAAACTACACAATTTATAGAAGAATAAGAGCCCTTAGATTTTCCAGGACCTCTTATATTTCGTCTTATATTTAATAAATTAGATTTAACATAAGTTTTTTCAGTATCGCCTAATTGGGTTAATGTATAATTTACATTAGTTATATTCTCCCCGTTTCCCATTCGACCTCCTGAAGAATATCTTTCTTCCTTGATTGAGACTTTTTCAGCCGGTACAAAATCATGTTTACCCATAAAATAATCTGGATTTTCGATAAATACAGTTCCTTTATAATCCATAATATTCTTTCCAGCAAAAGTAACATTATCTCCCAACATATTATCTGCTCCTATATTTGTAAAATCCTCTACTTTCATACCTGTATTCTGCCCTATATCAGATTGATCTATATAATCTTTATCTTTAATAAAAATTACTTGTCCATTTTTTTGATTGACAAACCAGTCATCTGTACCATCACCTTTATTAAGCCAAGTGGTATTATTGTCAGAATTATTCCATAGATTATCTAAAAAATTTTTAGATAGCATCCCATCAGGGTCTAAGAAGCGGATAGGACTATTAAAGGCATAATTGTAAGGAGAATGTTTTCTCATATAAATATACTTACATTCATTAAATGAAAAATTAAATATACTGTTATAGGTTGTATGCAAATATCAGATATTAGTTTTTTTAAAGCATACTGTCAGGTTAATTTTTTCAAAACAAAAACTTTTGTCTAAACCATTATTTGTATAGTCATAAGTATAAATAATAATATTTTCATTATAATATTTTTTTATCCAGTCTTGTAGTGTTTCTCTATTCATTAAGGAAATTTCTTTATTATCTAAAAGCAATTTATTAGTATGAATAGATAAATAATCAAAAAGACCTTCGTCATAATGAAAAAAATAAAGATTTAATCTTGCATGATCTATCTCTTTATGAATTTTAGCTTTTTTAGTATTATTTCTATTAACTTTACATAACCTGTTTTAGCTCCTGCTACATTTTATTTTTATTTAGAAATAGATTGGTATCTATTAAATTCTTCTTTTAATAATTTCTCCATTTCTTTTGAATTACATTGTAACCCTGCTGATGATAAGAAAATAGGTGTTCCGTTATTATTTAGATTTCTTTTGTATAAAAACTTTTTAACATGTTTAAATTTATTCAAATATTCTTTTGGATTTTTAACCATTATTAATATATAGTTCTGATTGTAAAATTTGTATGTTTTGATATCTGTAACATCTTTCCATTTTATTAGCCCCAATGTATTTGCACTTGCATGAAAAATTATACCATCGGAATTTATAACTAATCCGGGTTTTTTATTAAATAATTTTAGAAAAATAGAAATTGATGATATTCCAAAAACACAAACTCCTAAACATCCCATGAAAATAATTGTATTTTCATTAGGATTTCTTCTTAATGAAATAAATCTTTCAGGGTTTGAAACATGAATAGTACTATAATAGGTAAAAAAGATTGAAACAAATAGCATGACAAATAACTTTTTTTTACTGAATTTAATTATTATTTCTTGCATTTATTCGTACGCTTTTTCTATTAAATTTTTACTAATTTCTGTTCCAACTTATCCCCCAAAATAATTTCCTACAATGGTGCCAATAACGGTTACCACTCCACAAGATTCAGGTTCTATTAAAATTCCAACATCCCCAAACTTGTAATTAACAAATTTAGCAGTTTCAAAAGCTTAAGATTTGTTTTTGTCTGACTCTACAAAAGCACTTTCAGTTAATTTATCAATATATGTAAACCTTCCTAAAGTTATGTCATATTGTCGGAAAATCCATAGAAATTACATTTGAATCTAATTCCGTTTGCCATTCCTTTCCATTGTATTTAACTAATAGTTGCAGGTTATTATTGTTAAAATATAATCAATATTTCCAAAAAGGATTATTATTTCGTTTACCACATTTTGGGCAAATAATAATTCCTGCATTAGAAACTACCACCCATGCTTCATCAAAGTAATTGCAAAATACTTAATTATCACTAATTATTCTGGCTGGTTTCAAATTTTCATCAGGAAATTCATTATTCATTAATTCTTTATTTTTTGAAAATATTTCACAAGTATTATTTTTACAATCTAAAATATCGTCAAAAAAATATTTATACTTAAAAAAATGATAAATAATATTAATTTTTATAAAAATATTTTTTTAATTTCTAAACTATAGGCATCCTTTTTCTATTAATATATTTTTTATATTACTATATTCTTTAGATGATCTAAGGTTTTCATCAGTATTTATTAAATCCTTAATATAAATGGGAGTTTCAGAATTATCTGCATTATATTTTTTATATAATATTTTATTACAATCAGCTCCTTGTTCTAATAAATATAATACTACATTATAGTGTTCTTGGAGAATTGCTCTGCTTAGCTGTTCCCCGTTACTATTTAACTTAGCTCCTTTTTCAACTAAAAGTCTTACTAATTTTAAATTTCCTCTGCTAGATGCAGCTCCTAAGGGAGTATCTTTTGTTTTTTGTTTTTCAGTACCACTCAAACATTCCATATCATTTACATTAGCTCCATATTTTATTAATTCTTCTACATATTTTATTTTGTTATCAAAATCTTGGCAGGCTTGTATAATTGGAGAAGTACAATGTAATGAATCATGAATATTAGGATTGGCACCTAATTTTAATAACTCTTGAAAAGACTTAAATTGCCCATTATATATGCTTAAATGAAGTAATGTTTTACCATATAAAGGGTCCTGATAATTAATTATTTTTGGATTCTTTTTTACTTCTTCGTCTACTTTTTTAGGATTATTATCCCAAACTGCTTTTGCTAGATTCCATGCAGGAGTGTTCTGAAATAATCTATAATCAGAACTCAGAAGTTTATCTTTATCTACCTTTCTATCTCGGTTAATTTTGTTACAAGACAATAAAGTAATAAATAGTAAACTGAATAATACTATCTTTTTTTTCATAATTTTATTTGTTAATCAGGGTTTATTCCAATTCTTTTAATATATTATCTATACTATGTCCATTTATTTTAGATGCTTTATTAGATGGAGCTATATATTTTCTAACTCCATCTACATCAGGCATAATAAGACCTAGACCTGTAGTATTATTATTTTGTATAAGATTTAATGGGTCAGAAGTCATTATATATGCTATTATATTATTATCACTTCCTTTAGCTCCTGTGGATTTTTTAGTTAGAGAACTTACACCTGCTGCATTAAAAGTAATTGCAGCATCCCCTGTTAGCATAGAGTTATTAGCTGCTAGTCCTCCTCCTAATGAATGGCCTACATATGTTAATTCAGCATTGCCTAACTGACCTGAGATAGCTTTAGCTGCTGTTGAATATTGCTTATATTGCCTTGACGCCCCAAGCACTTGCTTTATATTTGTAACTCCATCTTTCCTTAAATCTTCTGTTCCCGCAGTAGCATAAGTATATTCTGTCTTTCCATCTATCGTTCTTTCATATACTTGAGATTTAAATCCTGAATCTTTATCATTCAAGATTACATCTTTTCCAAAATCTTTTTTAGAAACTTTCCAGCCCCCTATAAGAATTTTATCTGATTTGTCTCCATATACATGAGCCGCCATTGCGGCAGCTTCTTTAGGGGTTGGTTTATATACGCCCTGAACTGCCATTCCATCCGGATCAATAAAGAATATAGGGTTGTTTATTGCATAAGTATTAGGAGACCATCTGCGGTATTTCTCCGCAAGCGGATCCATATTAAACCATCTACCATCGCCGGATCATAATTTCTTGCCCCATATTCGTATATATTCAGTCCCAGTTCACTTTGCAATTCCTTTCCATTGTATTTATATTTATTCTCCGTTTGCAGGTTATTGTTGGCATACCCCGCATGTTTTAATCCAAACGGATTATAATGATTTTCCTCCAGTATTTCCAGTGAACCATTTGCAGGATTTTGATGGTAACTCAAGCGAATATTCTCCGATTGATTTTTATTATTATTCATTTTAATTTTTATATTGTGTCATTCCTAAATATTAAGTATGTGTACTATTATAAAGATACTTAGATTCATTAAATGAAAAATTAAATATACTGTTATAGGTTGTATGCAAATATCAGATATTAGTTTTTTTAAAGCATACTGTCAGGTTAATTTTTTCAAAACAAAAACTTTTGTCTAAACCATTATTTGTATAGTCATAAGTATAAATAATAATATTTTCATTATAATATTTTTTTATCCAGTCTTGTAGTGTTTCTCTATTCATTAAGGAAATTTCTTTATTATCTAAAAGCAATTTATTAGTATGAATAGATAAATAATCAAAAAGACCTTCGTCATAATGAAAAAAATAAAGATTTAATCTTGCATGATCTATCTCTTTATGAATTTTAGCTTTTTTAGTATTATTTCTATTAACTTTACATAACCTGTTTTAGCTCCTGCTACATTTTATTTTTATTTAGAAATAGATTGGTATCTATTAAATTCTTCTTTTAATAATTTCTCCATTTCTTTTGAATTACATTGTAACCCTGCTGATGATAAGAAAATAGGTGTTCCGTTATTATTTAGATTTCTTTTGTATAAAAACTTTTTAACATGTTTAAATTTATTCAAATATTCTTTTGGATTTTTAACCATTATTAATATATAGTTCTGATTGTAAAATTTGTATGTTTTGATATCTGTAACATCTTTCCATTTTATTAGACCCAATGTATTTGCACTTGCATGAAAAATTATACCATCGGAATTTATAACTAATCCGGGTTTTTTATTAAATAATTTTAGAAAAATAGAAATTGATGATATTCCAAAAGAACAAACTCCTAAATAGCCTGTAAATCTAATTAAATTTTTATTAGGATACATTATTGTTACAAATTTTTCAGGGTTTGAAATAAAATTAATACTACAATAAGTGAAAATAAAACTTAAAAATAATAAGATGATTAACTTTTTTTTACTGAATTTAATTATTATTTCTTGCATTTATTCGTATGCTTTTTCTATTAAATTTTTACTAATTTCTGTTCCAACTTCTCCCCCAAAATAATTTCCTACAATGGTGCCAATAACGGTTACCACTCCACAAGATTCAGGTTCTATTAAAATTCCAACATCCCCAAACTTGTAATTAACAAATTTAGCTGTTTCAAAAGCTTAAGATTTGTTTTTGTCTGACTCTACAAAAGCACTTTCAGTTAATTTATCAATATATGTAAACCTTCCTAAAGTTATGTCATATTGTCGGAAATCCATAGAAATTACATTTGAATCTAATTACGTTCGCCATTCTTTTCTATTGTATTTATACTTATAAAACTTATTTATCAAAGAGTTTTATTTTAAAATAAATTTTATAAACCATAATACAAGATTTTTATTGAATCATTATTTTTATTTAAATAAGCTCTTCATCGATATTCTTTTTTTTATATTCAACAAGAAAAGATACCTTATATTCCCAATATTTATTACTGCCAATCTTTCTATTAGTATTATTTTTTAAGATTATCATATGTCTTTTTCATGAGATTAATTTTAATAAACCCAATTGTCAATTATTCCAGAATCACCATTATAACTCCCTATATTTTAACCATTTTTAAATAAATTTCAATTGCTTATTTATTAGGTTATTAAACGATGTTTCTCTCTAGAGAGTTCTTGTTTTATATTTGGAATTTTCATTTGTGTATTTAACTACTCTTGGAACTGTTTTTTCTCTGTTTGCAAAAAAATATCTTTCATAAGGAGCAATAATAGTCACCCCCTAAAGAAATTCAGCTATTAAAATGACTAGTATTGTCATAAATAAAACCCCTATATAGAATCCCTTATATCTATACTTTTTTAAACCTGTATTTTTATCCTCTGCATTAATTATTTCAGAATATGAAATATTTTTTCCAATTATTTTATAATATAAAAATATAATACTGCATCCTATATATACAGATATTAATTGTTTAATTAATAATTCGAAAATTTTATTTGCCATATTTTATTTTTGTATTTCTTCTGATAATAATATTGTTCCATCTATAAATGTCCCTGAACTATTAAGACCACAAGGTACAACATACTTATTATATAATCTCATCAAAGAATTATACATTTTATTTTTCTGTCACCTACTATTCGCTGAACCTTTTAAAATGGAAGTTTCTTTAAACTTTTTAGAAAACTGGCTAGCATTTAGTGTTTTAGCTCCTGAAAATAATTTTACTTCTCCTAAGTATGGTATAACTGAGGAAACAAACTCTAATGCCCTTTCCCCTGAATCATATTGAGGTGCCCATCAAATATAAATATCTTGAATCATTAGCTGAATATGTATCACTTTTAAAAGTATTTAATGTAGCAAACCGAAGCACAGTATACCAAGAATCTACATAATTATATGAGAATTGACCTATAAAACTATCAGAATTAGACCATTTACTTTTTAAGCTTAAATTATCATTATTAGGAACCCCAATTTCTCCTGGCCATCCTGAAGCATCTATTTTAGGGTTTGAAAAAACTCTTTCTATAGCCGTTGTATTTGCTTGCCAATCTTTTCTTACGTCATCATAACTAGGACCAATATAAGTATGATTTGCTACAACTGTTGCTGCATCTGGATCTGTGTTAATCCAAACATATTCTCCAGTTTGATTATTCTTAAACCAATCATCTGGTGCCATCCCATCGGGGTCTAAGAAGCGGATAAGATTATTAAACGCATAATTACAAAGTGAGAGTCTTCTCATTTGTTTCACAAGTGGGGCTAAATTAAATCATCTTCCAATCGCCGGATCATAATTTCGAGCCTGGTAATTGGATAAATCTTTTTATATGTTATTATTTCATCAATAATTTTAAATGTATTTTTATTATTAAATTTTTTTATCGAATCATTATTTATAAGATATAGGGATTTCTAAAGATATAAATAAACTATCCTCAAATTTCTCATTGTAAGGAACTATAGAATCCTTTTTTAAAACTTTGAATATTTTATACCAAGGGTCACTCCAGTTAGGATTATTAGAATTATATTTATATTTGAGGAACTCTTTAGGAATACTATCACAATTATTTTGAGAATAAAAAATCTTATTTATCTCAGGATTGCTGCTTTTATAAACAAAAACTAGTTTATTATTTATTTTTTGACAGTATAATATAGAATCTTGTATATAATCTCCAGAAGTTGAAACTAAAACATAGTCAATATTTGCTTTTTTTTGGTATTTTAGTTTAACCAAGTTATAATTTGTATGCTTAGAAAACTCTTCCATTTCCTGAAAAATTAATTTATTCAAAGATTCATTAATTACGAAATCTAATTTTGGGACTATATTTTTTTGCTCCTTCTGTTTATTGCAAGAGAACAATAAACTCACTAATGAAAATATCAAACTTTTTCTATAAATAGCCATTTACATTAATTAATGTTAATCTATAGTTTTTGGGGAAGGAGGAGCATTCCATAAACTTATTCTTGACTGAATCTTGTATTCAGAAGATTTTTTGATTTTTTTATGATTGTTATATTGTTTAATCGAACAGTTTTCAATCTCTTTCAAGAAGGCAGGATTATCAAAGTCTTTTTCCTTATGATATAAATCTATTAAATATACAATAGAAATACTATCTCCTTTTTTAACTATCTTTTTTGCATAATTTATTTCAGGAACTAAAGCAAATGTATCCTTTCTGAAAATTATAAAGAAATTATTATAATCTTTTCTTTCTATAATAATATCTTTTGAATTTGAATTTTTGAAACTCAAGGTAGTAAATAACTTTATAGTAAATAAACTATCCTTTTTATTTATAGAATCATACCAAGGCTCTTGATTTTCAATTTTAACTTGAATAGATTTATTTTTACAATTAAAAAATAACAATGTAATTATCGTAAAGGCAAAAATATAAACTATTTTTATTTTATTTTTTTTCATAATATTTGATATTATCTTCAATATGTTTTTTAAATTCAGGCGTGGTTTTGGGTTATAAAGGTTGTTTTTTCTGATCACTATATATTTGTGAATGACTGGCTTTTGGTTTCCCAATATGCCCTTTAGCTCCACCTTCATGTCTTAAGATGCTGGTCTTTTATATCATCTGATAAATTATTATAAATACTTTTATTAAAAATCATAAGCTAATAGTTAGTCATCACTTTAGGGTTATAATCTGTTTTAGGGATATGCGCTTCAACAGAGTTTCCACTGGATAATGCATTTCCATTTTTATCATAAAAACACTCCATTTTTCTGAAATTTATATATGAATAGGGGAGTATTGTAAATACTTTACTAGAAGCATTCCTGCGTGACTATAAAACCAAAAATGCGTATGCTGTGTAAATATAAGTAAATATTACTATATTATTAAACCCCACACGTTATGGTGTGGGGCATATTTGGGTTTACATTTAAAAAATTACTCTTTTAAGTTGATCCAATTAGACTTTATAAATTCTAATTTACCATTACTACTTCTATATACATACACCAATCTAATTTTTGTATCATAATTTTTTACTTTTAAAAAATTATAGTCAATTGATAACGTATCGTATAACATATAGCCTTTAGGCTTAATAAATATAGTAGAATTATCTTCACAGTGTATTATCATTTCACCCAGTCCTGAAAAATCAATAATTTCTTTATTATAAAAAACCTTCCGTATAGCCTTTCTATTAAAAAAATTTCTATATTCACCTTTCTTATTTTCTAATAAAAAATTATCTATTAATGAATACTTTTTTACATCTCTTATATTAAAAGTTTCTATACCTAATGTATCCCAACTTCCACAACCTACATTCAATTTTTCTAAATTATATGAAATTTCAACTACTTTACTTGTTGTATTCTTTAAAAAAACTTTAAAACTTATTATTTTATCATCTTTTTTAATTAAATTATAATCTGCAATCACAGGATTATAAGTAATACAACTATATAAAATAGATGTAAATATTATAATAACTACTTTTTTCATTTCACATAATTTTTTACTGCCTTTTTATAATCACTAGTGGTACTTTTCCAAGATTCTTGTTCTTTCAGATTTAGATGAGGCTAGGCCTTAATTAA
The DNA here is from genome assembly GCF_002964965.1 of Apibacter adventoris. Classification (NCBI taxonomy): domain Bacteria; kingdom Pseudomonadati; phylum Bacteroidota; class Flavobacteriia; order Flavobacteriales; family Weeksellaceae; genus Apibacter; species Apibacter adventoris. The sequence continues at coordinate 2,750 of NZ_PSZN01000020.1, read as the reverse complement.
ATTATTTCCTGTAATAGAATCAGTTATTTTCAGAACCTAATCTGATTTTATTAGACTTGAGGAAATTAAAACCACCAACACTTGATGGATCATATGCCCATTGTTCTTTATATACAGCAACTTCATCATAAATACCTTAAGATAGCTTAGTTCACATAACTTTGTAAAATATAATTAATTATTTTCATTTTTTGAGCACAATCAGATTTTCTTGTTAAAATTATGGTATTTTTTTAAGTTTCTTATTGATTATCTGTAACTCTAAGCTGATTTTTGATAATGAACTTGTGAGTAAAATGCCCCAAATTCAACAACTCTTTAATGAACAGCTGAACATTGTTAACGTTTTATTAAATGTTTTTTGAGTTAATATAAAAATAAAAGGTGTAAAATATATTCTATAAAAATTTATTAATTATTTTTGTTTTGATTTATTCATCTAGTTGCTTTACTCAACTTCTTCCATCTCCATCAATCCCTTTTTTAGGGTAACAAAGATCTGATTGATTAGCTCATTGAGGTTATAGATTTTGAGAACTATTTTTATAATTATTGTAAAAATAAAGTAGAAAAGGTTGCTAAGGAAAATAAATTTAATGTCGTTGAAAAACAAGAGATCATTAATAGTATAAATTTTAGCTATTTTAAATTTCCTATTTATAAAACTTTTATAAATATTAACAAGGAAAACTTAGAGAATTTAATTAAATCATTAAAAGAGATTAATTCTGATCAATCATTTATGTTTAAAATTATTTTTATTAATCAAAAGGAATCCTGTTTAATCTTGATGGATTTGTTACTAGTTTGCTTGGGGTAATATATAAAAAGAAGCTTATTATGAGCTTCTTTTTATCTTATTCGCTGGGAATATCATTTAAACTGAAAATGATAAAAAAGCATATGATATATAGAATTAGATTTTCATTTTCGGAGTAGAGTTTTAAACGATATTGATTTTTAGCAGCTAGTAATGGAGGTACGTAACATTCTAATATTAACACATCGTTACTATAAAAACTATAGTTTGGATTTTTACTTAATATTTTTGTTTTATATGTTATTATTTCATTATTGACTTTAAATGTATTGTTATTTATTAAATGTATTTTATTTGTAATTTTTGATTCAACTATTTTTAGTTTCCTATAGAGTAAAATTTGTATTAATTTAGATTTAATCTTCAATTTATTATTGATGTATATTTCTGAGATAAAAGTAAATCCACCAAAAGATCTTTTTACATAAATCTCATTGTTATCTAAAAAAAGTAAATAGTCAGATTTATTTATTACATTAAAAATAACTTCTTGCATTATTTTATATCAAATTTTAAATTTACTTTTGCTCCAAGTAGAACCTTAGTTCTAAAACCACCAACACTTGATGGATCATATGCCCATTGTTCTTTATATACAGCAACTTCATCATAAATACCTTAAGATAGCTTAGTTCACATAACTTTGTAAAATATAATTAATTATTTTCATTTTTTGAGCACAATCAGATTTTCTTGTTAAAATTATGGTATTTTTTTTAGTTTCTTATTGATTATCTGTAACTCTAAGCTGATTTTTGATAAAGAACTTATGGTTAAAATTGCCGATATTCAAAAACTCCCGGACGATAAAAGAAACGTGGTAATGGAACTGCTAGATTCGTTCCTTAAACAAACTAAATTGCAAAGTATTATGTATTAGAAAAGCTCGCTAATTGCGGGCTTTATATGTTTAGGACATTCCTGGTATATCATAGAGTTTACCCGTTATCCCAAGAATATAATTTATAAAATTCTTGAGTTCTATAGGAAAGTCCTCGTAATTGAATTTGCGCCCAAAGGCAACTTTATTTCCATCTATATAGAGATAATATTCCCAACTATCTTTAACTATTTTGGGATCATTGAATATTAAATCCTCTTTACGAGAACAATAGCTTTTTATCTTCCCTATTTCTTCATTATTTAATTGTTTCTTTATCACTTTATAATTATCGTTCCACTTGACTTTGGATAAGTCAAAATCATCTGCGACACTAAACGAACCTATTCGATACGTTAATTCATTATTTTGGCCAATATCTATTATATGAGCTCTTGTTCCTCCTGATACAGAAATTATTAGGATTAGTTCTTTAATTTTGGATTGTTCCATAGTTTCTCTGTTTTCCTTATCCCTGGTTCTGTTAGTATAAGTAAATGTACAGGAAATCATCAAAATGCAAATTAAAAGCGAAATTAAATTTTTCATTATTTATATATTTTACCCTCACATTCCCAGGGAAAACTTAAAATAGTATCTTTTTTATGTATATAAAATACTAACTCTCCTTTGCGTTTTATTAAGGTATCTCCTACAGACATATTATCTCTGAATTTTAGCCACCAACGACCATTGTCTTTACATGTACATGGGTTACCAGTTTGGATATCTCTACCTTTTAAACTTAAATAAGCTTGGCTTGTTGATGGTAGTTCATTTAATATTAAAATACACTCATTCTCTCTGTCAATATTAGAAGCTGATTCACAATTGGGTTTTAAACAAGAAATAAATAATCCAAAACTCACTAAAAAGAAAATATTTAAATTTTTCATAATCTCTATATATATTATTTTTTACTAAACCAACTACCTATTCTACGAATCCCATTACTTAGCTTATATACTTTTGCGGTTGAAACTGTGGCTCCAGCACCAAAGCCCGCTCCTGCATTTATTCCTATCGTACGTACTCCAGATGGATCTTTCT